>JBIOID010000081.1:0-7813 GCA_044449585.1 Candidatus Limnocylindrales bacterium | reverse complement strand
GGCCACGGCTACCGCCCGGCAGAGGCGGACCAGGTCAGCTTCCATGGCGCGGCGCTGCCGCCCATGTCGGTCGTGGCCCCGGCTCCGCCGCCCGTCAGCGGCGACGGTGACGCGACCCTCTCGGCCGAACAGGCCGCCGCGGCGCGCGGCCGGCCGCCCAACTACACGGCCGTTGCGGTGGCCGAGCTGATCGACATCGCGCGGGATGACCCGCGTGTCGTGGCCATCACAGCCGGCATGCCCACGGGCACGGGGCTCAACCGGTTCGGGGCGGCCTTCCCGGGGCGCATGTTCGACGTGGGCATCGCCGAGCAGCACGCCGTCACCATGGCCACCGGCCTGGCCATGGGTGGCCTCCGGCCGTACGTGGCCATCTATTCCACGTTCCTGCAGCGGGCCTTCGACCAGACGGTGCACGACGTCTGCCAGAACGACCAGCCGGTCGTGCTGGGCGTGGATCGGGCCGGGCTCGTCGGCGAGGACGGCACGAGCCACCAGGGCATGTTCACCATCCCGGCCCAGCGGCAGCTGCCCAACCTCGTGGTCGCCTCGCCGAAGGACGAGCAGGAGCTGCGGCGTCTGCTGCGCACGGCGTTCGGACAGGACCACCCCTTCGCCCTGCACTACCCGCGTGACGCGGGTTTCGACCTGCCGGCCGTGACGCCCGATCCCATCCCGGTCGGGGAGGGGGAGGTGCTCCGGGAAGGGCGCGACCTGCTGATCGTGGGTTTCGGGCCCATCGTCATGCACGCCGTGATGGCCGCCGATCGCCTGGAGGCGGCTGGGTGGTCGGTGGGAGTGATCAACGCCCGGTATGCCAAGCCGCTCGACGCACGGCTGATCCTCGAGCACGCGCAGGGCCGACAGCTGGTGGTGACGGTGGAGGAGAGCGTGGTCACCGGCGGCTTCGGGTCGGCCGTCCTCGAGGCGCTCGCGGAGGCCGGCCTGACGGACGCCGCGCTGCGCGCGCTGCCCATCAAGGTCATCGGCCTGCCGGCCGAGCGGTTCGTGGAACACGGTTCGGTCGGCGACCTGCGCCGCCTGCTCCGGCTGGATGTCGACGGGCTGCACGAGCAGCTCCTGGAGGCCCTCGCGGCCGTCGCTGCCAGGCCCACGCTGGCGGCCACGACCGGAGCGGCGACCGCGGTGACCAGTGACGAGTCGCTGGCCGTGCCGGGACGCCGCGCCGCCCGGCGCAGCGCCTGATCCCCGGCCCGATGGCGGCATGTCAGCAGCACGGATCCGCCTGGACCAGCTGATCCTCGCGCGCGGCCTGGCCGCCAGCCGGACCCAGGCGCAAGCGCTCCTGCTGGCTGGGCGCGTCCTCGTGGGCGACGCCCCACGGTCCCGCCGCGACCGGAAACCGGGTGACCTGGTGCCGCCGGAAACGGCGATCGCCGTGGAGCAGCCGCAACCGTACGTGTCGCGCGGTGGCGAGAAGCTGTCGGCCGCCCTCGACGCCTTCGGCGTGGACCCGGTCGACCGCGTGTGCCTCGATGTCGGGGCGAGCACCGGTGGCTTCACCGACTGTCTGTTGCAGCGCGGCGCGCGCCATGTCTATGCTCTGGACGTGGGCCGAGGGCAGCTGGCCGAGGTGCTCCGCGGCGACCGGCGCGTGACCTCGCTGGAACGCACCCATGCGCGCCGCCTGGATCCCGCCGATGGCGACCCCATCCGACTCCCGGAGGTGGTGTCGCTGGCCGTGGCCGATGTCTCGTTCATCTCGCTGACGCGCCTGCTGTCGGGCATCGCCGCGCAGCTCGCGCCGGACGGCGACATCGTGGCCCTGGTCAAGCCGCAGTTCGAGTCGCGTCCGGAGGACGTGCCCCATGGCGTGGTGCGCGACGCCGATGTCCGGGCGGCCGCGGTGGCCCGCGTGGCGGCCGCGGCGGAGGCCATCGGCCTGACCGTGCTGGGCCGCGCCCAGTCACCGCTGGTCGGGCCTGCCGGCAACGTCGAGTTCTTCCTGCACCTGCGCCGGCCGGTCGCGCCCGCATGAAGCATGTCGGCCTGGTCTACAACGCCACCAATCCGCGGTCCGTGGCGCTCCAGGAGCGCGCGACCGCGTGGTGCCGCGCCAACGGCATGAGCGTGTGGACGTCGCCCGCCGCCGACGCGCCGCGCCTGCGGGCGAACCTGGCCGGATCGGACGTGCTGCTCATCCTGGGCGGCGACGGCACGCTGCTCCGGGCGGTCGTCGCCGTCGCGGACGGTGACGTGCCGCTGCTCGGGATCAACACCGGCAAGGTCGGCTTCCTGTCCAAGGCGGAGGCCGAGCAGCTGGAGGAGGTGCTGGCCAAGGTCCGCGACGGTGCGTTCGAGATCGAGCCGCGCATGGTCCTCGAGGCGACCATCGTGTCCGGTGGCCAGGGCGGGCAGCCCGGACCGGTCGGTGCCGCCGGGGGGTCGGCCCGCGGCGGCCGGTTCGTCGCCCTCAACGAGGCGGCCATCGTGCGCGGCTCGCAGGCGCGCATCATCCGCCTGGACGTGACCATCGACTCGACGCACCTGGCGACCTACCAGGCCGACGGCCTGATCGTGGCCACGCCGACCGGATCGACGGGCTATTCCTTCAGCGCCGGGGGCCCGATCCTGGATCCGAGCAGCCGCAACCTGGTCGTGACGCCCATCGCGGCGTACCTGGCCGGCATCCGTTCCGTGGTCGTCGGTCCGCGCCACGTGGTGACGGTGCGCGTCGAGGCCGCCCACGACGTGCTGGTCAGCATCGATGGCCAGACCGACCTGCTCCTGGCGGTCGGTGACAGTGTCCAGGTGCGCGCGCGCGAGCGACCCATCCGCTTCGTGCAACCGAGCGGCACGCCCTCGTTCTGGGACCTGCTGCGGCGCAAGGCCGAGCTGTTGCCCCCGTGACCCCGGCCGCTGGCGCGCTCGCCACCGGCGGGCCGCCCGCCTTCGCCGCGGCGGTGCAGGCCTACATGGTCTACCTGCGGGTCGAACGGGGCCTCTCGCCGCGCACCCGCCTGGCCTACGCCTCCGACCTGCGTGCCTTCGCCTCGGTCAGTGCGGACATCAGCCGTTGGGCCGCTTCGGTCGAGCCGGCGCGGACGTACCTGGCCGACCTGGGGCGACCGCCCCGGCCGTTGCGTCCGTCCACGCGCCGACGACGTGCCGCTGCGCTGCGCGCGTTCTACCGCTTCGCCTATGCCGAGGAGCTGATCGGCGTGGACGTGGCCGGCCAGATGGACCTGCCCCGGCCCGGCCGGCGCCTGCCCGACCCGCTGGGTATCGAGGAGGTGGAGCAACTGCTGGATGCGGTCAACGCACCCGGGGCGAACGGCGCGCCGGACCCGGCAGCGGTCCGGGACCGGGCGCTCCTGGAGCTGCTCTACGCGGCCGGCCTGCGCATCGGTGAGGCGACCGCCCTGGACGCGCAGGACCTGTCCTTCGAGGGCGGCTTCGTGCGTGTCATCGGCAAAGGCGATCGGGAGCGGCTGGTGCCGGTGGGGGAGATGGCCCTCGTCGCGCTGGCCGACTACATGCGCACGGCGCGGGCTGACTGGCTCGGCGACACCGGTGGCCTGGCAAGGGGCGGCCCGCTGTTCGTGTCGCGACGCGGGCGCCGGCTCGGTCGCATGGCCGCCTGGCGCGCCATCCAGGGCGCCGCGAGCCGGGCCGGCCTGCACGAGCACGTCACTCCGCATACGCTTCGCCACAGCTTCGCCACGCACCTGCTGGAAGGTGGTGCCGACCTGCGCGTCGTCCAGGAACTCCTGGGGCATGCCAGTATCAGCACCACCCAGCTGTACACCCATCTGACCGGGGAACGGATCAAACAGGTCTACGCCCGCGCCCACCCCCGCGCCTGAGGAGGGAGAACCGACCGATGCGTTACGCCGACACCCTGCTCGCTCCGGGCGAGGTGGTCGTGATGCGCTCGCGCCAGCACGTGCTGGCCCTGCTGCTCGACGCACGCCATGCCCTGCTGGCCTGGGCCGTGACGGTCATCGCCGTGATCCTGCTCCTCGTCTTCAAACCGGCGAGCGACAGCGCCCCGCTGACGGCCCTCGGCTGGATCGCGCTGATCAGCTTCGTGATCGGCCTGGTCCTCTTCCTGCTCAAGGCCTGGAGCTGGTCGGCCCAGGACTACCTGGTGACCAACCGGCGCATGCTCAAGGTCGACGGCGTGATCAACAAGCACGCCGCCGATGCCTCGTTGGAGAAGATCAACGACGCCGTGCTCGACCAGAACCTGCTCGGGCGCATGCTGGGCTACGGCGACCTCAACATCCTGACCGCGGCCGAGGACTCGCGCGTCGACGACTACCACATGCTGGCCCGGCCGACCGAGTTCAAGAAGGCGATGCTCGAGCAGAAGAACCTGCTCGACGACGAGGCCGCCGGGCGCTTGCCGTCGCCGCCGTTGGCCGCCACGCCGAGCCCGCCGGCGCCGGCGACCACCGGGGCGGGCGCCGATCCGGCGGCCGTCACGCGCACCCTCGCCGAGCTCAAGACCCTGGCCGATCAGGGCGCCATCACGCCGCAGGAGTACGAGGCCAAGAAGGCCGAACTCCTGGGCCGCCTGTAGCGCCCGGCGGCCATGGGCGACCTCTTCACGCCGGACGCCATCTTCCGCATCGTCGTCCTGGGCGCGGTCTTCCTGCTCGTCGCCTTCCCCATCCACGAGGCCTCACATGCCTGGATGGCCAACCGCCTGGGCGATAGCACGGCGCGCTACATGGGCCGCCTGACGCTCGACCCGACGGCGCACTTCGATCCGATGGGTGGCGGCCTGCTGCTCCTCTCGCTGGTCGCCAGCGGCGGCACGTTCGCGGTGGGCATGGCCAAGCCGACGCCCGTCAACCCCTCCAACCTGCGCGGCGGCCGGCGCGGCGAGATGTGGGTGGCGCTGGCCGGTCCCGTGTCCAACCTGATCATGGCCGCGGTCGGCGCGCTGATCATCCGCATCATCGTCGCCGTGCCCGGGCTGACCAACCTGGTGCTCACCAACCAGGTGGCCGATCTGCTGTTCGGAGCGCTGGAGACCTTCGTCTTCATCGACATCGTGCTCTTCATCTTCAACCTGATCCCCGTCCCGCCCCTCGACGGCTGGACCGTGCTGGCGGGCCTGGTGCCGCCCAAGGTGGCGTGGGACATGGCGCGCGCCAGGGCGACGATCGGCCTGTACGGCATGCTCATCGTCTTCGCCTTCATCTTCCTGGGCGGGTCGACCTTCCTCAGCCCCATCCTCGACAGTATCTTCGGCCTGCTGACCGGGTTGCCGTACTGATGGCCTCGTGGTGGTGGCACCGCAGCCGGCAGGCGGTCCGCCACCTCGCGGCCCGCGTCTCGCCCGCCGAGCGGGCCGCGCTCGCGAGGTGGCTGACGCCGGCCCAGCTGGCGCTCTTCGACGCGATGCCGCGGGCCGATCGCCGGCACGGGCTTGACGTGGTCGCGGCGCTCGCGGCGGCCGGCCACGACGATCCCGACCTGCGCCTGGCGGGCCTGCTGCACGACGCCGCGAAGGGGCCGACCGTGCGCCTCTGGCACCGCGTCGCGTGGAGCCTGGGCGAGCGCTACGGAGACGGTGTCCGGGCTCGACTGGAGGGCCTGCCCGGCTTCGCGGCGCCCTTCGATCGACTGCGCCATCACGCCGACCGATCCGCCGAGCTGGCCCTTGCGTCCGGTTGCTCGGCGCGCGTCGCAGCGCTCATCCGCGCGCAGGCCGGGCCGCTGGATCCGAGCAGTGGCGTCGATCCCCGCCTGGGTGAGGCACTGCGCCTGGCCGACGACGCCGCCTGAGGTGATCTCGCTCCCGCCGACCGCCGTCCGCTTCGTCGACGAGCCGCGGCCGGAGCTGGGGACGCTCGTCCAGGTCGCCACGTTCGATGGGCCGCTGGGCCTTCTGCTGTCCCTCATCGAGCAGCGTCAGCTGGACATCCTGACGGTGCCGCTCGGTGAGCTGGCGAGCGCCTACCTGGAGGCACTCGCGACCCTGCCCAGCGAGCGGCTGCCGCACCTCAGCACGTTCGTGAGCGTGGCGGCCAACCTGATCCTGATCAAGTCGCGCGCCATGCTGCCGTCGCCGCCGGCGCTGGAACCGGTCGTCGAGGACGCGCCCGATCCCGAGTCCGAGTTGCGCGACCGGTTGCTCCTCTATCGCCGGTTCCGCGATGCCGGGGGCCGCCTGGGCAGCCTGCTGGCGGCTCCGGAGCAGCTCTTCCATCGCGAGGCGGCCGCGGCCGCCTCGGCGGCCGTGGCCGGTGCGCGCCTGGGGCCCCAGCCACCCATGGATCCCGTCCGCCTCGTCGCCGCGCTGGCCGGGCTGGCCGCCATCGCGCCACCACCGGTGGTGCCGCCGCAGGTGATGGCCCGGGTCGTCACGCTGGCCGAGCGGGCCGCCGTGATCCGCGCCGCGCTGGCGCACGCGCCGACCATCGTGCTCCAGGATCTGCTCGGCGACGGCCGCGATCGCGTCTTCATGGCGGTCACGTTCATGGCTCTCCTGGAACTGGTCAAGCGCCGCGAGGTGCGGGCCGTGCAGGCTGTGCCGTGGGGGCCCATCGAGTGCCGCCTGGCATGAGCAACGGCGCAGGTCGTCGGTGAGCGCCGACACCGTGGACCTCGACCC
This sequence comes from Candidatus Limnocylindrales bacterium, assembly GCA_044449585.1. Lineage (GTDB taxonomy): Bacteria > Chloroflexota > Limnocylindria > Limnocylindrales > CSP1-4 > DASPUH01. The sequence goes on along the minus strand of JBIOID010000081.1, from coordinate 1,224 downwards.
CGAAGAGGCGGCCGCCCTGGGGCGCCTGGTCGGGGCCACGCCCGGACCTGGTGCGGCGGAGCTGTCGGTGGCCGAGCTTGAGGCGCTCCTCTTCGTGGCGGAGCGACCCCTCAGCCGCCGCGAGATCGGCGCACTGGCCGGGGTCGATGGCGACACGGTCGACGCCCGCCTGGGCGACCTCGAGGTGCTGCTGCGCGGCCGCGGCATCCGCCTCGTGATCAACGACGAGGAGGTGCAGCTCGCGACGGCGCCGGAGGCTGGCACCGTGATCGCCCGGTATGTCGGCTCGGACCCGGCACGCCTCTCGCCGGCGGGCCTGGAGACACTGGCGATCGTGGCCTACCGCCAGCCGGTGACGCGCGGCACGATCGATCGCATCCGCGGCGTCGATTCCGACTACGTCGTGCGCAGCCTGCTCCATCGGCGGCTCATCCGTGAGCAGGGGCGCGCCGACACGCCCGGTCGGCCGTACCTCTACGGCACCACGTTCGAGTTCCTGGAGCGCTTCGGGCTGACGTCGCTGGCCGACCTGCCGCCCCTGGAGTCGGAGGTCGCCGAGCGCCTGATGTCGTCGGATGGACAAGGCGCGGCGGAGCCGGAGCGGCCCGAGGTGGCGCCCGGCGAGGACCCACCGCTCGATGGCTGAGGCGCGCCTGCAGAAGGTGCTCGCGGAGGCTGGCGTGACCTCGCGCCGCGGCGCCGAGGCCATGATCGTGGCCGGTCGCGTGACCGTGGACGGGGTGGTGGCGCACCTCGGCCATCGGGTCGACCCGGCGGTGGCACGCATCCTCGTGGACGGGCGCCCCGTGGCCGGTCCTTCCCGCCATGTTTACCTCGCGCTGGACAAGCCGATCGGCGTGACCAGCACGGTCCGCGATCGCCACGCGAGCCGGACGGTGCTCGACTTGGTGCCCCCCGACCTCGTCGCGCGGGCTGGCCGGCTGTATCCCGTGGGCCGCCTGGACCGGGACTCGGAGGGCCTGCTCCTGCTGACCAACGATGGCGCGTGGGCCCACCAGGTCGCCCATCCGAGTCACCTGCTGGAGCGGGAGTACGCGGTCCAGACCGCCGTGCCGCTCGATGGCGGTCACGCCGTCTCGCTGCAGGACGGCATCGACCTGGACGAAGGGCTCGCGCGCCTGGTGGCGCTCCGGCCGGCGACCGACGCGGAGACCGCGAGGGTGCAGGCCTCGCTGGCCGGCCCGCCGTCGGTCGGACCGTGGT
>JBIOID010000080.1:0-7852 GCA_044449585.1 Candidatus Limnocylindrales bacterium | reverse complement strand
GGCGATCGCCGTGGGGGAGGGGCGCATCGTGGCGGCGGGGACCCTGGCGGAGGTGGAGGCCGTCGCGGGCAGGGGCACGCGCCGGCTGGCGCTCGATGGCGGGTCCGTCGTGCTGCCGGCGCTGACCGATGCCCACCTGCACCTGACCGACGCCGCCCTGATGGCGCGCCAGGTCGACCTGAACGGCCTGGCCGCCGGGCCCGCGCTGGCTCGCCTGGCCGACGTCCACCGTCGGCGCGTGGCGGCCGGCGACGAAACGAGTTGGCTGGTCGGGCTGGGCTGGTCGACGGACGCGTTCGGGCACTGGCCGCGGGCGGCCGAGCTTGATCGGATCGCGCCGGGACGGCCGATCGCCCTGTGGAGCCACGACCTCCACAGCCGCTGGGTGAGTAGCGCGGCCCTGGCGGCCGCGGGGCTGCTCGCGTCGGGAGTCGGGGACCCGCCGGGCGGCGTCATCGAGCGTGACGCCGATGGGACGCCCTCCGGCCTGCTGCTCGAGCATGCGGCCGGGCTGGTCGACGGGTCCATCCCGGCGCCGACCGATGAGCAGATCGGGCCGGCCCTCGAGGCGTATGCCGGCCGGCTGGCGTCGTTGGGCATCGTGGCTTGCCACGATCCGGGTGAGCTCGCGCCCGACCCGGCGGCTCTTCGTGGGCCGGCGCTGTACGGGCGCCTGGCCGCAGGTGGTCGGCTCCCGCTGCGGGTGCACGGCAGCGTGCGCGTCGACCAGCTCGAGCTGGCCATCGAGCACGGCCTGCGCACCGGCGCCGGCGTCGCGCCGGACCGGGTCGGGGACAGCCCTGCGAGCCGATCGGCGGACCGCGCGCGGGTCGGCTGGCTCAAGATCTTCGCCGACGGCTCTCTCGGGTCACGCAGCGCGGCCCTCTTCGCGCCGTACGCCGGGGGTGACGGCCGCGGCCGCTTGCTGGTGGACCGACATGAGCTGCTGCGCCTGGTGGGGCGGGCGGCGGCGGCGGGCATCGTGCCCCAGATCCATGCCATCGGCGACCGGGCCGTGCGCCTGGCCCTCGACGTGCTGGAAGCGACGCCGGCAGCACGCACGGGCCCGGCGTGGTCGCGCGTCGAGCACGTCCAGCTCGCGCTCGATGTCGACGCCGACCGCTTCGCCCGGCTACGGGTCGCTGCGTCGGTCCAGCCGGCGCACCTGCTCCATGACGCGCCGGTCGCGCGGGCCGCCTGGCCGCGCCGTCTGGCGCACGCCTATCGCTGGCGCTCGCTGGCGGATGGTGGAGCGCCCCTGGCCTTCGGCACCGACGCGCCGGTCGAGTCGCCTGATCCGTGGCCGGGCATCGCCGTGGCGGTCACGCGTCGTCGCGCCAGTGAGCGGCGACCGTTCCCCGGGCAGGAGACGCTGGACCTGGCCCGTGCCCTGCGCGCCGCCATCGTCGATCCGGTCCTGATCGCCGGCGAAGCCGCCGTCGGTGGCCGGTTGCTGCCGGGCCATCGGGCCGATCTCATCGTCGTGCCGGCCGAAGCCCTGGAGGCGCCCGTCGGTCCTGAGGGGCCCCTGGCGACGTGTCGTCCCCGGCTCACCCTGCTGGACGGCGAGGAAGTCGCTCGCAGCGCGGACTTCGCCGGCTGACGATGCCGAACGGCCGAGTGCTGACCGTGCCGGCGCAGACCTTCCCTGAGCCGATTTGAGCGGGGAGCGTCCATCCAGCCCGTCCGATGGGCACGCTACCAATAGGTGTCGTAGCTAGGCCACGTCTCCTGCACGAGGGTGCCATCGGTATTCCAGACGGAGGTCCGGTCGAGTTCCCCTTCGAGGGTCAAGAATAGGATGGTGCCGTCGGCGAGCGCGGTAGCCTCGGACCTTCTTCCGTCGGTGGTCGTCGCCTCGATACGGGCGAGCTTCCAATACGGGTCCGCGCTCGCCACCGCCATGAGGACGACCCAGTGGCCGGGCGCGACCGCTGCGCCGAACCAGAACCGGTCCACGGCGCGTCCATCCTCATCGCGAGGGATGCAGCGTTCGACGTCCGAGCCGATCGTTTCCACCCGGATGCAGATCAGGGCTCCAGTCGGGCTCCGCACGACCTGCACCGCCTGATCCGCCACACGCGTGTCGAGCACCACGACGCCGGGCGAGGGCATGGCAAACCGGGCGATCGACCCCCCACATCCAGCGATGATGATGCCAAGGAGGAGACCAGCGCCCGCCCGCGTCGTGACGCGACGAAGTGAGCGCCCCACCGCACGATCCACGTGGCACCTCCATCCGCGGTCGACCCGAGGGCCGACCGATGCAGCGGGTCGGTCTCGCCAGTGGCTCGGCGCGGTCCGGGCGGCCGGGTGTGGGCCGCGCGTCATGGTCTCCCGTGTTGCGACGATTCTCCTACCGAGGGCAACAGATGTTGGCGTAAGGGCGGCGGAACGTCGAAGATGCTGGAGCGGCACCTGATGCGGGTCGCGGCGGATGGCCGGCCGGGCCGTATGATCGGGGGCATGACGGCCACGCTGTACCGCGACGCGGCGCTGGCGGATGGGCATGGGCCACACCTGCGGGTCGGCGTCAGCATCCTTGTTACGGATGGGTGGATCGCCTGGATCCGACCGGCCGACGACGAGCCACCCGTCGACGCGTCCGTGGAGGTGGTCGACGCGACGGGCTGCACGATCGTGCCGGGCCTGGTCGACGGCCACAGCCACGTGACAGGTCCCGGCGGGGCCCACTGGATCGAGCGCTTCGCCGATCCACCGGATCGGTTGCTGGCGGTCGCGGAAGCGAATGGCCGCCTGGCCACGAGCGGCGGCGTGCGCTGGCTGCGGGACGTGGGCAGTCCCTTCGGCGTCGACCCGACCGACGGCCGGCGCCGGGCGCTGGCGCTGGGCGTCCGCGACCGATGGCAGGGCCGCCCCGGGATGCCGTATGTGCGCGCGGCGGGGACCTGGGTCATGCGGCGCGGGACGCTGCCGGAGGTCCCAACCGTCGAGGCCGACAACGGCGATGAGCTCCTCGCCGGGGCGCTGGAGCAGCTCGACGACGGGGCCGACCTGGTCAAGCTGTACCTCGATGGCCCGGACCCGGCGACCGCGCCGTGGACGGCCTCCGAGGTCGCGCGCGTCGTCACCGCCGCCCACGCGCGCGGTGCGCGCGTGACGGCCCATGCGGGCAACCTGCCCGGCGCCCGGGCGGCCGTCAGTGGCGGCGTCGATTCGATCGAGCACGGCTTCGAGCTGGACGCCGACGTCGTGCGCGAGATGGTGGCGCGTGGGACGCGGCTCGTCAGCACCCTGGCGGTGATGCGCTCCTGGGCTTCATTCGCGACGACCACGCGCATCGGCCGCTTCACGACCGCCGACGGTCGCCGTCGGATCGAGGCGCGGCAGGAGGCGGCCCGGGCCAGCGTGCGCCTGGCGCATGCCGCCGGCGTCAGCATCGCCACGGGCACCGATTTCGGGGGTGGCTCGCTGCGCGCGAACCAGCTGGCCTGGGAGGTGGAGGCGTTGGTCGACGTCGGCCTCGAGCCGTGGCAGGCCCTTGCGGCCGCGACGTGGCGGGGCGGCGAGCTGCTGGGCGAACCGGAGGCCGGGGTCGTGCGCGAGGGCGGTCCGGCGGACTTCCTGCTGGTGCACGGCGATCCGCTGGTCGAGCCCGCCGCGCTGTGGCGGGTCTGGCGGGTCGCGTGGGCTGCCTGAGGAGCCACGCCGGGAGTACGCGAAACGCATCGCGACGGCCACCGACCACAGGCACTGTCGGAAGGTCCAACGGCCCCTCCGAGAGAGGCTGGATGGCCGTTATGGGCGGGTCGAGGCGGCGCCACCATCAGGGTCCTGGGAGGTATGCAGGATGATGTACGGCTGGGACTACACAGGCGCAGGCGGCTGGTTCATGCTCGTCGCCATCGCGCTCATCGCCGTAGCGGTCATCGCGTCGGTCTGGTTGATCGTGCACCGCCCCACCACGCAAAGCACGCCGCGGTCCCCGGCCGAGGACATCCTGCGCGAGCGGTTCGCCCGCGGTGAGATCACCCAGGAGCAGTTCGAGGCCGCCAGGAAGGCGCTGAGCTGACGACAATACGAGAACGAGGCCCGACCGAGATGGTCGCTGGGAGGTTTCGTGGTCGGCGCCGGCGGACACCAACGACACGTGTGACGGGCAAGAGCGTCTCGTACGATCGCCGTTCGGGTCAGTCCTGGCCGCCGCCCAACGGGTCCGTGTCGTCATCGCTGACGATCGGCCAGGATTCCATCGGCGCCTATCTGCACGATATCGACGGTCGCCGCGTGCTCGACGTGGCGACCGGTCGCGGCGGCTTCGTGCGTTCTCTCGCGGAGAGTCTCCGTGACTACCGGGAGATCGTGGGGGTCGACGCCGCGGCGGAACTGTCGTCGGACTTTGACGAGGCGTGCGCTGATCTCCGGAACGTGCATTTCGAAGCGATGGACGCAGCGCACCTCCGCTTCGTGGACGCCAGCTTCGACACGGTCGCGATCTCGGACTCGCTGCATCACCTCGGGAACCCGCTCGTGGTCTTGCACGAGATGGTCCGCGTGTTACGCCCTGGCGGCTACCTCATCGCGGCCGAGATGTTCCGCGACGGGCTCACCATGCCGCAACGGAGCCACGCGGAACTCCACCACTGGGCGGCGGCGATCGATCGCTCCATGGGCATCATCCACCGCGAGACCTCGCGTCGGGCTGAGCTGCTTGCGCTGCTGCGTGCCCTTCCGCTGGAGGAGCGCGTCGTGGCCGATGTCAGCGACACCGCTGATGACCCCAAAGACCCGGCCACCATCGCCGCGCACGAAGCGATCATCGAGCGGCTGCTGGAGCGAGCAGGGAGCGACCGGAGGCTCGCGCAGCGCTGCCCTCGTGTGCGCCAGCGGATCGAAACCGTTGGCATTCAAGGCGCGACCGAGCTCCTCTACATCGCGCGCAAGCCGGGCTGAGCGCTCACCAACAGACTACGGCACCGTCACTCCCGCACGCCAGGCAACGTGGCACGAGCCTGTAGCACGGGCCGCGCGGTAGGCTGCCCGCATGCTCGAAGAAGGAGGGGGTCGTGTCAGGCGCAAGAGCTGGGGTATCATCCGGCCCTCGGTGGGCGGCTAGCTCAGCTGGTTAGAGCACTTGCTTGACATGCAAGAGGTCACTGGTTCGAGTCCAGTGTCGCCCACCACAACCACCGCGTCGATCGGCCACGAAGGGCGTTGGCGCCCCCGCTTCCAGCCATGGCTGACACCCGACAAGGAGCCACGCCATGAGCGATGACCAGGCCGACGAGGTGCTCGACGCGCCCGACCGCGGCTCGGCGGAGGAGTTGCTCGACGCGCACGCCGGTGATTCGCTGGACCCGATGCGCCATTCGGCGGCCCACGTCATGGCCGAGGCGGTCATAGGCCTCTTTCCCGACGCCCGACTGGGCATCGGGCCGGCCATCCGCGACGGCTTCTACTACGACTTCGAGCTGCCGCGCCCCCTGACACCCGACGACCTTGAGGCGATCGCGGCCGGGATGCGTGCCTCGATCGCGGCCGACCACCGCTTCGTGCGGGACGAGCTCCCACCCGCCGCGGGCCGGGCCTTCTTCGCCGAGCGCGGCCAGCCGTACAAGGTGGAGATCCTCGATGACCTCGCGGGGGCCGCCGATGCCGACGGCGCTGCCCACACGCCCGTCTCGACCTACACGCACGGCGGGTTCGTCGATCTGTGCCGCGGGCCGCATGTCGCCTCCACCGGCGCCATCGGGCCCTTCGCGCTGCTCAGCGTCGCCGGGGCGTACTGGCGCGGCGACGAGAAGCGGCCGATGCTCCAGCGGATCTACGGCACGGTCTGGGCGACCCAGGAGGAGCTCGAGCGGTACCTGTGGCGGCGCGAGGAGGCGAAGAAGCGCGACCACCGCCGGCTGGGCGTCGCCCTCGACCTGTTCAGCTTCCACGATGTGGCGCCCGGATCGGCCTTCTGGCACCCCAAGGGCCAGCGCCTGTGGCGCACGCTCGAGGGGGCCATGCGCGAGGTGCAGGACCGTCGCGGCTACCAGGAGGTCAGCACGCCGATCCTGGTGCACGAGAAGCTGTGGCTCCAGTCGGGTCACCTGCCGCACTACGCCGAGAACATGTTCCTGCTCGACGTGGAAGATCAGCGGTTCGGCCTGAAACCGATGAACTGCCCGGAGAGCACCTACATCTACCGCAGCCAGGTCCGGTCATATCGCGACCTGCCGCTGCGCTACAGCGAATACGGCCGCCTCCACCGCAACGAACGCTCGGGCGTGCTGTCGGGCCTGACGCGGGTGCGCCAATTCATCCAGGACGACGCCCACATCTACGTGCGCCCCGACCAGCTGGGCAGCGAGATCCAGGCGCTGCTGGGCGAGGTGGCCGAGAGCTACGCGTGGTTCGGTCTGCAACCTCGCTTCGCCTTCGCCACCAAGCCCGACGGGGCTCTCGGCGACCCGGCTCTCTGGGCCCGCGCCGAGGGCCTCATCCGCGAGGCGCTGGACGCCAGCGGGGCGGCCTACGTGATCAAGCCCAAGGACGGCACGTTCTACGCGCCCAAGATCGACATCTACATCGACGACGCGCTGGGCCGGGAGTGGCAGATGGCCACCATCCAGGTCGACCTGATGATGCTGCCCGAGCGCTTCGACCTGCACTACATCGATGAGGCCGGCCAACCAGTGCGACCGATCGCCATCCATCGCGCCATCTACGGCTCGCTGGAACGCTTCATCGGCATCCTGGTCGAGCATTTCGCGGGCGCCTTCCCCTTCTGGTGCGCCCCGGTGCAGGCCGTGATCGTGCCCATCGCCGATCGGCATGTCGACGCTGCGAGCGAGCTGGCCGGCGTGCTGCGCGGCCGAGGGCTGCGCGTCGAGGTCGACGCGTCGGGTAACCGCATGCAGAACAAGATCCGGCTGGCGCAGGAGCAGAAGGTGCCCTACATGCTGGTGCTCGGCGATCGCGAGATCGAGGCGCGCACCGCGTCCCCGCGCACGAGGGCAGGGGAGCAGCAGGAGGCCGTCACCTGGGATGCCCTGGCCGACCGCCTGGCCGCCGAGGCAGCCGATCGGCGCCCGTGACGCGGCCCCGCGGCGCCGATTGCCGCCCCACGAGGGTGCGTGCTATAGTCCGCCGACCGGGGTCGGGGCAGGTTCGCTGTCCCCGGCAGCGGTGCCGGAACCGACGCATGGATGAGGAACGAGCCTGAGCAAAGATCTGCGCATCAACGAGATGATCCGCGTCCCGCAGGTTCGGGTCGTGGATGATGAAGGGCAGCAGCTCGGGGTCATGCCCACCCACGAGGCCCTCCGCGTGGCGCAGGAGCGAGGCTACGATCTTGTCGAGGTCGCGCCGTTGGCGGCGCCTCCGGTCGTTCGATTCCTCGACTACGGGCAGTTCAAGTACGACCAGGCTCGCCGAGAACGGGAGGCACGCCGCCACCAACGCTCGGTCGAGTTCAAGGAGATCCGCCTGTCGCCTAAGATCGGCACGGGCGACTTCGACACCAAGGTCCGTCGCGCCATCCAGTTCCTGGAGGCCGGCGACCGTATCAAGGTCTCGTGCCGCTTCCGCGGCCGCGAGCTCACCCACGCGTATCTGGGCCGTGACCTGCTGATGCGGTTCGCGGACCTGGTCAAGGATCATGGGCTCGTCGAGCGGCAACCGTTGCTCGAGGGCAAATCGATGTCCATCGTCATCACGTCGACCCACAAGGTGCGGCCGATCCAGTCGGCGACCGGGGTCGACACCCACGCGGCTCCGGCCGACGCCCGAGCGGACGCCGCCGTCCCTGCGGCCGCCGAGGTCACCAGCCCGGCTCCATCAGAGGCGACGCCGGCCACCTCCGAAGCCGCGATCGAAGCGACGGCCACGGCCGAAGCACCGG
>JBIOID010000079.1:0-7912 GCA_044449585.1 Candidatus Limnocylindrales bacterium | reverse complement strand
GTCAACACCTACAGCGGCCCGCGCTGATCGTCGTCGGGCCGCTGTAGGTGTTGACGCCCGAGAGGACGAGCGTGCCGGCGGCGCCGATCTTGGCCAGGGCCAGCTGGCCGCTGCCGTCCTGGAGCACGCCCGAGAAGGTGCCGCTGCCGCTGCCGTCGCCGCCCACCGTGAGCGTCACCCCGCCGGCGACACTGCTCGTGACCGTGCCCGCCCCGGCCAGCGAGCCGATCGTGTCGCTCCAGCCGTGGAGGTCGAGGACGGCCCCCGCCGCGACGGTCACGGCGCTGCTCGGCCCGATCGCATTGGCGATCCCGAGCGCGACCGTCCCGGCGTTGACCGTCGTCGCCCCGGTGTAGGTGTTGGCGGCGCCGAGGGTGAGCGTGCCGCTGCCGTTCTTCGTGAGCGTGCCGCTGGTCAGTGGACCGTCGAGGCGGAGATCGTCGCTGCCGGCGACCGTGAGGCCGGGGCTCAGGCTGATCGCGTTCCCGATGCTGCGCGCGCCGCCGTTCGCCTGGATCGTCCCGGACATGGCCGTGATCGATCCCGGCCCATCGATGGTCCCCGAGTCCTGGAGGAGCGCGCCGGCTTCGATCGCGGCCTCCGCGCCGGCGGCCAGTGACGTCGACCCCGTCGTGTCGACCATCCCGAAGATGTCCAGGTCGGTGCCGGGCCCATCGGCCACCGTCAGCACGACCGAGTCGGCGACCAGGAGCAGGGCACCGGTCTCCACGACGACCTGATCGACCGCCGCATCGGAGGCGACGGTGACGGTGTGCCCTGTCCGGATCGTGACGACGCCATCGATACTCGCCGGCGGCCGCGTCGCCGCGACCCAGGCCGTTCCGTTGTAGCGCTCCCAGGTGGCGGGGTCGCCCCACGGGCCCGTGGTCACGCTGCGATAGTCGCTGGCCGGCCATGAACCGGTCGTGAACGTGTTGCCGGCGATGCCATCGGACGCGGTGAAGAGCGCGGCCGACTGCAGCGTCTGGCCCCCGGCGCCGGCAACGGCGAGGACCAGCAGGAGGGCCAGAGCGGGCCGATCCAGGCCCAGCCAGAGACCGCGCTCGAGGACGGCGGCCGGCGCTCTCAGCGGGCTACCGCGCAGTAAGCGCCACCAGCGACGATGGCGCCTTCGTGCGCCCCGCCGCCCCAGCGCCGCGATCGCCAGGAGCGCCAGGCCCTCGGCCGCGCCGTACGCCACCACGCCCCAGGGCTGGGCCAGCCACCAGGCCGCGTAGCCCGCGAACGGGATGACCGCCAGGACCCGCCCGGCAAGACGGTCGAGCGAGATCGTCTCGGTCGCCCCGGCGGGGTTGGCGTCGCCATGGAGCACCAGCGCGGGATACCCGACCCCGCTCGTCTCGCGCACGACGCGGTGCGTCAGCAGAGCGCCGGAGTCGAGCTGGACCGTCACCACGTCGCCGACCCGGATCGCGTCCGGCGCCACGCTCTCGATGATCACCAGCGACCCGACGGGCATGTCGGGTGCCATCGAGCCGGACCGGAGCACGACCGCGCGATGCCCGGTCAGCGGGCCGACTACCGTGGCACTGGCCAGCAGCACGCCTCCGCCGACCAGGGCCACCAGGGCCAGCCGGAGCACAGCGACCATCGCTCGGCGGATCCGGGTCATGGGTTGCCCGAGACCTGCTCCGCCCAGAACGTCAGGGTGACGCCGGTCGCCGCTCCCTGGTACAGGACGTCCGTATCCCAGGGCAGCGTGGCCCGGAAGCAGATCACCTCGGACGCGCCGACTGCGAGCAGGCGATCGCCCGGATCGGCTCCCGGCTCGGGGTTGCCGAACGCGGCAGCGCCGACCGGACCGCTGTAGAGGGTCTCGAGGAGCGGACCGCCGCAACCATCCCGGCGCTCGGCGTCCAGCTGCAGGACGTCGCGCAGATGCTTGCCGTCCCCATCGGTCGCGTCGACGGTCATGGCGTAGCGGAGCGCACCGCTACCGGCATTCACGACGGTCAGGGCCCCTTCCACCTGGTCGTTCGGGACCATCCCGGCGAACGTGATGAGGGCCGTGGCGGGGTCGACCCCCACGGCGATCGTGCCCGTTGAGAAGGCCACCTCGATCGGTCGCTGGTCGGTGAAGGCGGCAACGGAAACGGCCGCGGCGCCGCTCCCGAGGCCGACCGCCGCGAGCCAGGCGAACGCGATGATCCGGCGGCGCCGCCGCATCGCCAGCACGGCCCCGATCATGGCCGGAGGCCCGACTGTTCCCGGGCGCCGGCTTCGCGCTCGCGGGCCGGTGCAGGCTGAGCCGCGAACGTCGCGGCGAGCAGCCGGGCCAGGGCCAGCGAGCCGAGGAGCCCGACCCCGAGGGCCGCTCCGGAAACGCCCGTGAAGACGGCCAGGAGGTAGCCGAACAGCGGCAGCACGACGGCCGTCCTGCCGACCACCGCTGTCGCAGGCACGAGGGCGGGATCGGCCGCCCGGTTGGCGTCACCCTTCGTTTCGATCCAGATGGCACCATCGTGAGCGACGATCCGGTCGATGCGGTGCGTGAAGATCGCCCGCAGCGGCCCGACCTGGATGCTCACGACATCCCCGACGCGCAGCTGGCCGGGCTCGACCGGCCGGTCCACCACGAGGGCGCCGATCGGGATCGCCGGCTCCATCGAGCCGCCTCGGACGACGAACGTCGGCCAGCCCGCGACAGGCATGATGCGAGCCACCACGAGCAGGACGAGGAGGATGCCGATGAGCGCCCCGAGCAGCAGCGTGAGGATCCGACCCGAGATGGCAGCCCAGCCGGACTTGGTCATGGCGAGACTCCCAGGCAGCGGGCTGCGAGACCGGCTCCGCAAGGGAGTCGGTCTCGCAACGAGACCGGTTACGGGTTGTTGGCCGTCTGCTCAGCGGCGAACGTGAAGGTCGCCGTCGTGGCCGCACCCTGGAGGCCGTTGCCGGTCAGGAACGGGAGGCTCCACGCGAAGCAGAGATCCTCGTTCGTGTAGGCGGCCAGCGTCCGGTCGCCGGAGTCGGGTCCCTGGGTCGCGCTGCCGACAAAGGCAGCGCCGAGGGCAGCCGGGCCGTACAGGACGGTGCTGCCCGCGCAGGTGCCCTCCGTGATGGTCAGCTGCAGCGCCGTCGCGAGACCCTTGCCGTCCGCGTTCGTCGCGCTCGTCGAGATGGCGTAGCGCAGCTCGCCGGAGCCCGTGTTCGAGACGTTCACGGTCTGGCTGCCGGAGTCTCCCGGGAAGCTGTTGCTGACGCTGAACACGGTCGTCGGGCTGACGCCCAGGATGATCGTGCCGGTCGAGAACGCCCCCGTGGCGTCGTGCGAGTCGGTGAACCGGGCGAGCGAACCAGCGGCGCCGCCGATCGCGACGACCACCAGGGCGATGAGCCCGACTCCGAGGAACGTGCGTTGGCGACCCGCCAGGGTCCCCGTCCTGTGCTTCGCGTCCATGTGATCCAGACCTCCGATGGCAGCGGCGCGCGGGCCTCTCGGCCCCGAGCGCGGGGAGGGCGCTCCCCGAGCGAGCGCGCTGCCATGGAACGCCGTCCCCCCTATGGCAGAGGCCGACCCCAGAGGGGCCGGTCCGGCGCTTCAGTGCACCGGCTTGCGCGTGGTGAGGTTGTATGCGGTGCGGTCGGGTCGGGACCATGACCCATTCGGATGTGGGCTGCCAAACTTTCGGGCTATCGGCGCCGTCACCAGGGGATCCGGCGATCAACGAACGTGCCGAGCTACGTCCAGCGATGCTCCGCTATCGCGTAACCTGACCCACGGTCGAAACGTACGAGGCGGGAGGCCCGGGAAAGTGTCTCCAGGAGCCACGCGGCCGTCCCGACTTCCGAAGGCCCGCAAGCTGCGGATAGCCGCTGCCTACTACGCCACGTACGTGCTGCTGGGCCTCATGCTCACCTCGATCGGGCCGAGCCTGGATGCCCTGCGGGCACAGAGCGACTCCTCGACCGAGAGCATCGCCCTGCTGTTCACCGCCAACTCGCTCGGCTATATCGCAGGTTCGCTGCTGGCCGGGCGCCTGTATGCCCGGATCGCTGGCCACCGGATCCTGCCCGCCGCCCTGCTGATCCTGGCGCTGCTGACGCTCAGCGTGCCCTGGTTGGGATCGCTAGGGCTGCTGCTGCTGGTCTTCGGGCTGATCGGGGTCCCCTTGGGCGTGATGGACGTGGGGGGCAACACCCTGATCGTGTGGCTGTACCGGGGCGACGTTCCCCCCTACATGAACGCTCTGCACCTGTCGTTCGGGGTGGGCGCCTTCATCGGCCCCCTGGTCTTCGACCGCTTCGCCGTGGCGACGGGGAACCCCGCGACCACCTTCTGGCTGTTCGCCGCGCTCATGGTCCCCGTCGCCTTCTGGCTGGCCACACTGCCCAGCCCGGACAGCCCCGCCGTCGCTCAGGTCGCCGCCGACGGCCAGGGCGTCCTCCGCCCCTACGCCTGGTTCATCGGGCTGATCGCGCTCTTCTTCTTCATGCACATGGGTGGCGAGCTGGCCTTCGGCGGCTGGATCTACACGTACGCTGATACGGCCCTCGGCTCCGAGACCACCGCTCGATTGATCAATGCGGCGTTCTGGGGCGGGTTGGTGGTCGGGCGCGTGGTTGCCATCCCCTTGGCCCTACGCCTGTCGCCGCGAGCCATGCTCCAACTCGACCTGCTCGGCGCGGTGTCGAGCCTGGCCCTCCTCATCATGTTTCCCGACTCGACCCCGGTGCTCTGGATCGGCACACTCGGGTTCGGCCTATCGATCGCCTCGATGATCCCCAGCAGCTTCAACCTCGCCGAGCGGCGCATGCCCATCACCAGCCAGGTCAGCTCGTCGTTCCTGGTCGGCGGCAGCCTCGGTTCGATGACCTTGCCCTGGCTCGTTGGCCAGCTCTTCGTGCCGAACGGACGTCTTTCGGTCATGTGTGTGACCGCAGCCGCCATGATCGCGGCCTCGTTCCTGTTCGGGCTGATCGTCAGGCAGAAACGCCGGCCGGGCGAGCGCGCGTCAGCGTAGGGAGAGGCCGCATCGTCGGGGATCGTAGGGCTCCGCCGAACGACGTCAACCACTGGAGCGTCATGGCGCGGCGCCCGGGCCCCGCGAGTCGTGGGGCAGTCAGCCAGGGGATGCCTTGCGGACCAGAAGGGGGAGGTGGAGCGAGCTACCTGGGGATGGTGATGACCCCCCAAGGGCTCCCACCCGTCGTCACGGTCGGAGGACTCATGAGGGTGAGCGCGCCATCCGGTCCGACCTCGTACTGGGCGACCGTCGTCGAGCCCCAGCCCGTCTCGCCGCTGGTTGCGTAGGCGTACTTGCCCGAGGCATCGACGGTGATGAACGCAGCGCCCGCGCCACCCGCGGCCACCGTCGACGGACTCATCGGCGACAGGGTCCCGCTCGTCTGGTCGATCCTGAACTGCTCGACTACTGCCGAGGGTGTGGCCCCGAAGAACGTCACGTAGGCGTACTTGCCTGACGGGTCGAACGCGATGGCCTCAGCGTACGTGCCGTCGGTCGAGACCGTGGCCGGGGTCATCGGTGACAGGGCCCCGCTCGTCTGATCGATGGTGTATTGCGACACCGTGCCGTCGAAGTAATTCGTCAGGTAGGCGAACCTGCCGGTGGGATCGACCTGGATGAACCACGCGTTCTCCTTGCCGCTCGACCCGCCCGCAGGGACCGTAGCCGGGGTCATCGGCGAGAGCGCCCCCGACGCCTGGTCGATCGTGAACTGGTAGACGTCGTTTTCGCGGCCGTCCGACACGTAGGCGTGTTTGCCTGACGGGTCCAGCGCGATGGTGTCGGGATAGCCGCCGGCCGGAACCGATGGCGGGTCCATCGGTGACAGCGTGCCGTCGGAGCCGATCGTGTACTCGTTGACCTTGCCCTTTTGCCCGAGCGACACGTACGCCCACTTGCCGGACGGGTGAACCGCGATGGACCACGGGTAGTACACGCCCGAGTCCGAGCCCATCGAGATCGTCGCCCGGAACAGCGGCGTCAGAGCTCCGCTCCCCGGATCGATCGAGAACTCGGCGACCGTGTTGCTCGACACGTTGGAGACGTAGGCGTAGCGCGATGTCGGGTCGACCGCGATGAGCTGGGAGTTGTTCCCGCCTGTCGCCACCGTGGGCACGGATAGCGGCGTGAGTGTGCCGTTCTGGCCGATCGCGTACTGGGACACGGTGCCGGGGCCGCCGCCGTTCGCGTTCACGACGTAGGCGAAGCCTTGCGCCGATGCCGTCGCTGGCGTGGTCGCCGTGGCGCCGGAGGGCGGCGCTGATGATGTGCCTCCTGAGGGCGGCTGCGTGGCCTCCACACCGCCACTGCACCCACCCAGCAGACCGATGACCACGAGGGCCACGGGCATCCGACCGACCATACCCTGGCCCCGCACGTCATGTCCCCTTCCGTCGCCATGCAGACGACAGAGCGTCGCGGTTTGGACGGGGACGCTGTCCTTCGGAGTCTTCCCGACCCGAGCCCCGAGGTTATCGCCGGTCGTGCCCGCTGTCGAGGGGCGTCCGACCCTATCGGGTCCGGCGGACGGAGGGGAACGTGGAGCGGGAGACGGGATTCGAACCCGCGACATTCTGCTTGGGAAGCAGACACTCTGCCAGCTGAGTTACTCCCGCTCGGGAGGTCCGCATTCTAGCGGACCGCGGTGGGCCGGCGGCCACGGACCGACCTCCCGACGCCAGGTGCGGAAGGCCTCGGTGCTACCCTGCCGATGCGTCCGCTGCCGAGGGAGGATGGTCACCATGGATCTCGCCGTGCCCCGCCATCCGGACCACCCGCGGCGCCGGCGCCGGACCCTCCGGGCCCTGCTCGTCGGGGCCACGGCGACGCTGCTCGTGCTCCCGATCGCGCCCCTGGCGGCCGGCGGCTCCCCGGCCGCGCGCGCCGCCAGCGGGTCGCCGATCACGGCGCCTGCAAGCGTCCTGGCGCCAGTCCAGGCTGACTTCAGCACGCCGCTGCGCCTCGGCTTCCGGTCGGGGGACGACTGGGAACCGGCGCTGGCGACGGACCGCTTCGGCGACATGTACGTCCTCTACAAGCACTACGACGTGCCCGGCGGAGGCACCTGTCCGGGATGCGACGTCCATGTGCTGCTGCAGCGGTCCACCGACGGCGGCCGGACCTGGACGAGGCCGGTGCCGATCGCGCCGGGCCCGGCGGACGGCGGCCAGTACGACTCGAACCTGGTTGTAGACCCCATCGACGGCCGGACCGTCTGGGCGGCCTTCCTGCAGGGCGACAACAGCCGCGTCGCGGTCACCCACTCGACGGACCTGGGACGCACGTGGGCGCCGATCACGATCGTGTCCGGACCCACGCCGGGCTTCGACAAGCCCGAGCTCGCGGTCCGCGGCCGGATGGTGGCGGTCGCCTACGACGACGACGTCAGCAGCTTCGCCTCCGTCTCCACCGACGGCGGGCGGAAGTGGGCGAAGCAGCGCATCTTCGCGGGCGACGCCGACTTCCAGGTGCCCCTCGCAGGCGGCGCCGGGATCGACTCCCGGGGGAACCTCTTCTTCACGTTCGAGAGCTTTGACGCCGCCCACGCGGACGCCGCCGATGGCCCGGCCACGATCTGGGTCGCCCGCTCCGGCGACGGAGGACGGCACTTTACGCGGTCGATCGTCGACGTCAGCGGGGCGCCCCCGCCTTGCACGGATTGCGGCTACGACTTCCTCGGCCCACAGCTGACCCTGGCCGTGGGCCCCGACGACACCGTGTACCTCGCCTGGAATGGGACCGTCGGACCGGCCGACGACGGCGCTCCAGAGCGCATCTTCTTCGCACGTTCGATCGACCACGGCCGGACCTACTCGCCGAGGCGCGAGGTGTCGACTGCGCCGGCGGGCGCGGCTCATGCCTTCCC
Source organism: Candidatus Limnocylindrales bacterium (assembly GCA_044449585.1). Lineage (GTDB taxonomy): Bacteria > Chloroflexota > Limnocylindria > Limnocylindrales > CSP1-4 > DASPUH01. The sequence goes on along the minus strand of JBIOID010000079.1, from coordinate 58 downwards.
CGCGCTCGCGGTCGGCGCTCGCCCGGGCGACGTGCGGATCGGCTGGATGGACACGCGG
>JBIOID010000078.1:0-8003 GCA_044449585.1 Candidatus Limnocylindrales bacterium | reverse complement strand
CGACTCGGCCAACATGATCGCCAGGATCGGCCTGACCAGCCACCTGCACGCCGACTTCGACGCGGTGGGCGACGGCATCCCCTACAACATCGTCTCGCCGAGCACCCCCACCAGCACGGTCAGCTTCACCTACAGCAGCGAATCGGACCACGTGGCGTATCCCATCCCACCGTCTCCGGTCATCGAGGGCGGCAGCGACCGCCACCTGCTGATGGTCGACCCGGCGGCGTGCCGGCTGTGGGAGCTCTATGACGCCCGGCTGTCCGGGTCGACCTGGCACGCCGGATCCGGGGCGACCTGGGATCTCACCTCCAACGCGCTGCGGCCCGCCGGGTGGACGAGCGCCGACGCGGCCGGGCTACCGATCTTCGCCGGATTGGCGCGTTACGATGAGGTGGCCTCGGGCGTGATCCTGCACGCCTTGCGCTTCACCGCCTCGAGCACCTGCGCGGGCTACATCTACCCCGCCGAACACCAGGCCGGCAGCGGCACCTGCAGCGCGACGAGCGAACCGCCGATGGGTCTGCGCGTGCGCCTGAAGGCCTCGGTCGACATCTCAGGCTTCGGGCCGCAGGCGCAGGTCGTGCTCACCGCCCTCAAGACGTACGGCATGATCCTGGCCGACAACGGCTCGCCGTGGTACGTGAGCGGCGAACCCGATGTGCGCTGGAACGATGACGACCTGCACCAGCTGCAGACGCTCCACGGTTCGGACTTCGAGGTGGTCGATACCAGCGGGCTGGTCAACGGCCCGTAGGCCCCGCGTCGCAGGGGACGGTCAGCTCGCTCCAGCCAGCCAGGTCACGACCACGACCTCCGCCACCACGAAGGTGGCGAAGCGGATCAGCCAGGCCACGACCCCACCATCGGCCGTGGCCAGCTGGCGGGGGGCGTAGACCAGCATCAGGTAATAGACCCCACAGAAGGCGAGCACGAAGCCCACGTACACCGGCAACGCCTGCAGCGTCGGGCCCAGCCCCTGGTCGAGCAGGCCGCGCAGGTCGAAGAGGCCGCCCAGCTGGCCGATCAACCCGTTGAACAGGCTGGCGGCGACCAGCAGGTACGGCGTCACCAGGGCGCGTCGGTCCGGCACCGCGATGGGCGGCAGGGCATCGGGCAGCAGGCTGGCCACCCCGATGGCGACGAGGACGACCGCGAAGCCGGCCCCGACCGTGTCGAACAGGTTCTGGGTGCCCACAGCGCCCACCAGGAGCATCCCGCCGGCGAGCGGTCCGACCGTGCCGCGGTCGGCCACGGCGACGACGGACCCGTCCCCCAGGGGGGCCGGATGGGTGGCCAGGCACACGAGCGCGCCCACCACCGCCAGCGACGCCACCAACCCGAGGAGCGGATCGTGCCCGTCGAGCAGCGCCAGGCCCCCGCTCGAGCCAGCGCTGCTCGAGCCCGACGCGCTCGGTCCGTGACCCAGGGCGCGCAGCACGACCGGCTGGCAGGCCACCCATACGATCAGCAACACGTCCTCGAGCCGCAACGCGTCACGCACCAGCCGCCCGATGCGCGAGACGTGCCCCCCGGCGGGGCGTCGGGCGGGCGGCCGGGGCGCGGTGCGCCCGAGCTCATGGGTCGTCCGCCGGATCAGCCCCGGCCAGGTCGAGCAGCTGGCGCTCCAGACGGCGCATGGCGGCTCCCTCGGCCGCGGCGGCGTGGTCCCAGCCGCACAGGTGGAGGGTGCCGTGGGTCACCAGCAGGCGCAGCTCGTCAGCCGCCGACCAGCGGCGCCGGCCGTCCTGCCCGCCACGGCCGGCCGCTGCCTGCTGGGTCGCCCGCGCCACCGACACGACCACGTCACCGAGGGACCGGCGCAGCCCAGGCGGCAGGACGAAGCCGAGCTCGCCCGGCTCGGCCGTGGCGGCGGCGCGCCCGGGGTGGTCCGGGAATGCCGCCACGGGCAGGAGGGGGAAGGACAGCACGTCCGTCGCGCCGCGGTGTCCGAGTGCCGTGCGGTTGAGGCGGGCCAGCTCGCGGTCCCCCGTCAGGATCAGGCCGATCGACGCCGGTCGTGGAGCGCCGCCGGCCGTGGCCGCCGCGGCGATGGCATCGGCCAGGCGCGCCAGCGGGGTGGGCACGTCGACGCCGGCGCGGACCGTAAGGTCGATCCGCCAGGGGGGCCGGTACAGTCGCCGCGCGGCGTCAGCCGTCACGCGTCACCGGCGGATCCGGCTCAGGCCCCGCGTCCGCCGCCCGCGGCGCGGCGGGACTCGATCTCCACGATCTTGTTCTGCGGGTAGGCGATGCGGCGGTGATACATGCCCAGCAGCTGTTGCACGAACGCTTCGCGCACCTGCTCCAGGTCGCGCAGGGTGAGGTCGCATTCGTCGAACTGACCGTCCTGCAGGCGTTCCAGGATGATGCGGTCGACCATCGCCCGGACGGCCGGCTCGTCCTGGCTGTCGAGCGAGCGGACCGATGCCTCGACCGAGTCGGCCAGCATCAGCAGGGCCGCCTCCCGCGTCTGGGGGCGCGGCCCCGAGTGGCGGAAGCGTGACTCGTCGACGGCCGCGGCGGCCGCCTCGGCCTCCGGCGTTCCCGGGCGCAGGCCGGCCGCCTCGATGGCCTGCTGGCGGGCCTTGGCGAAGAAGTAGCTCATCAGCGCCGTGCCGTGGTGTTGCGGGATGAACGCGATGAGCGCCTTGGGCAGGTGGTACTGGTACGCGAGGTCGATGCCGGCCGCGACGTGGCTCTTGATGAGCGCGGCCGACTCGGCCGGCGCCAGCTCGTCGTGGATGTTCTCGCGCCCGCCCTGGTTCTCGATGAAGGCGCTCGGATCGTTGAGCTTGCCGATGTCGTGATACAGGGCGGCCACGCGCACCACGAGCGGGTCGCCGTCGATCGCCTCGGCCGCGCGCTCGGCCAGGTTGCCGGCCATGAGCGAATGGTGGTACGTGCCCGGCGCCTCCATCAGCAGCCGCCGCAGCAGCGGCTGGGACGGATTGCCCAGCTCGAGCAGCTGGAAGGCGGTGGTGATGCCGAAGACGTTGCCCAGCGCGGCGAAGGTGCCGGCCGCGGCCACGGCGGAGCCGGCCGCGCATGCCAGGGCGGCACCCCACAGCTGCACGGTACCGGTCGGATCGTGCTCGCCCAGCAGGAAGAAGAGGGTGATGACCGAGACGTTCACGACGGCCATCGCCAGGGCGGCCTGGATGAACTGCTGCACGCGCTCGCCGCGGCGCACGGCGATGACCCCGGCCAGGCCGCCCAGCAGCACGAAAGCGCCCAGCTCCACGCCTTCGGCGGCGACGGCGGAGCCGACCACGACCGCGGCCAGGCCGCTCATGAGCGCCACGAGCACGGTGGCCGTGCCCGCGTCGAGCAGGATCGCGACGAGGATGCCGATGGCCGCCAGGGGCAGGAAGAAGGGCAGGATCGAGCGCCCCGTCGTGAGCTCGAGGCCGACGGTGGCGGTGACGATGAGCAGGCCGAGCAGCACCAGCGTGTTGTTGCGATGCCACAGCTCGGGCCGGAAGCGCCACAGCCAGCCCAGCAGCAGGCCGACGGTGAGCACCGACATGATGAACCAGCCACCGATCCTGATGGTGTCGGCCTGCTGGTCGTAGACGCCGACAGCCGTCAGCTTCTCCACGTCGACGGCCGTCAGCGGGGCCCCCTTCAGGACCACCAGCTCGCCCAGCGTGATGTGCTCCACGACCGGCGGGACGGCCGCCGCGGCGGCCTCCTGGGCGGCCTGTGTCTGGGCCTGGTCATAGCTCGAGTCGGCGACCAGCAGGGGCGTCAGGATCTCCGCGGCCAGGGCTCGCTGGTCGGCCGGCAGGGCCGGCGGGAGGCGCTGGGCGAGGGCCGCGCGCGCGATGGGCAGCTGCGTGTCGCGCACCTCGACGGCCTGCGCCTCGCCGAGCGTGGTGACCATCTCGCCACGCAGCGACGACCAGGCCTGCTGATCCAGGCCGAGCAGGGTCGCCCGGCTGGCGCTGCTGAGGTCGGGCAGCGCCGCCGCCAGCGCCGCCTGCCGGGCGGCGATCGTCAGATCAGCGCCGAACGCCGCGTCGATCGGGGCGACCGCCGTCTGCAGCGCGGCCAGCTGCTGCGTCGCGAACGCCTCGCCCTTGGTCGGCGTGTAGTCGTACTGGGGCACGACCGCCACGCGGGCGGCCTGCTGCTGGGCGGTCGTCTCGATCTGGCTGATGTACTCGACGGCGCGCGGCGCGTAGACGTCGCTCGGGGCCGTGTCGCCCAGGCGGGCCTGGAAGCCCTGCGCCTGTAGCAGGTCGACCGAGAGGATGGCCGTCATGGCCGCCACGAGGATGCTCGCGGCGACCACCAGGCGGACGCCGTCGCGACGCGTGAAGGCGGCCGCGCGGCGGACCCGGCGGGCCAGCATCAGGCGTCGCCCCCGTGGCCATGGTCGACCAGGTCGCGCCGGGCCAGGGCCTGGGCCACGAGGCCGCTCACCACGCGCCCATCGGCCCGCCCGCGCGTGCGCGGGGCGAGCAGCGCCATCACCCGGCCAAGGTCGCGCGCGCTGGTCGCGCCGGCCTCGGTGATCGCCGCCTCGACCAGCGCCGCCAGCTCGGCATCGTCGAGCGACTGGGGCATGAACTCGCCGATGAGGGTCGCCTCCGCCTGCTCGCGAGCCACCAGGTCCGGCCGCCCGGCGGCCTGGTAGGCGTCCATCGACTCGCGCCGCTGCTTGACCTCGCGCACCAGCACCGCCAGCTGCTCGTCATCGGTGAGGGGACGCCGGGCGGCTTTCTGGGCGTTGTACAGGGCGGCCGAAACCATCCGCAGGGTGTCGCGGCGAAGCGCGTCCTGGCGGCGCATGGCGTCGGTCAGCGCGGTCTGGATCTGATCCTGAAGGGTCACCGGATGGGGCTCCTCGAGGGGAGCGACGCACGCCCGGCAGGGCGGCGCGGGCTCTAGCCCTGGCGGGCGGCCTTCTTGCGCTTGGCTTCCTTGCGCTTGCGCTTCACGCTCGGCTTCTCGTAGTGCTCGCGGCGGCGTGCCTCAGCGAGGATGCCGCTCTGCTGGATCTTCTTGTTGAAGCGACGCAGGGCGCTCTCGAAGGTCTCGTTCTCGCCGACTCGGACTTCGGCCAACGACGGATCACCTCCCACCGGCGGGCATGGGCCCGATCATCTGACGGCCCGCTGCCGGCGGTCGGGCTCGTGACGACGCCTGGACCACCCGATCGGGCAGCCCGGCGTCAGGGCCTGCGGAGTGTAGTCGGGGGCAGGAGGACGGTCAATCGGCCGCCGACCGGTGCGCGGTCAGGCGCCCGGCAGGTTCAGCGCTTGCCGTCCCGGTTGGCCGCCAGGTGGGCCTTCCACTCGTCGGGTTGACGCGGGTCCGTGCCCACGCTGCCCTCCCAGCCGCAGATGCACGTAACGTGCAGCTCGCGATGCCGGTACTCGGCGATGACATGCTTCGGCGGCTCGAGCGCGGGCTTGGTGAGGCGGGCGGGATTCAACGCTGGGCTCCTGTGGGACGGCCAAGGACTCGTCTGCAACGGCCGTCGACACGGCCGCACCACCGAAGGACGGTCCAGGGCGGACCAGCATGATAGCACGCCCGGTCGGCGGCGACCTCAGGGGCAGGGCGTGCCGAGACCCCCCGCGACGATGTCGGAGACGGAGGCGGAGCTGCCCAGGACGACCATCGCATCGGGCGTCAGCGCGCAGATCTCATCGTGCACGCTGGTCGGGAGTGCGCCGGTCGGCGGCGCCAGCAGCAGGACCGTCCCGTCGAGGGCTGCCACGGGGCTGGCCGACAGTCCGTCGGCGAAACCCGCCCCGTCGGCCACGAAGACGACGGCCGGCGGCACGGTGTCGGGCGGGTAGGCCGCGGCGAGACTGGCGGCCGTGGCGTAGCGATCGGGGCCGGAGATCCGGATGGGCACCTTGCTCGTGAGATCCTGGAGGGCCTGCATGACGGCCGGGCTCACGGCGTCCGGACCGCCCAGCACGACGACCTTGGTGGGCTGGAGGTCGATCAGCGCCTTCTCCACGGGGCCCGGGATCGATGTGGGCCGCACGAGCAACAGCGGCCAGCCCAGGCGCCCGGCGACGGCTGCCGCCCCCAGGCCGTCCGGGAAGTTCAGACCGTCGGTGATGAACACGCCACCCGCGCCGGCGGTGTACTTGCCACTCCGCAGCGGATCGACGGCGGCGGCCGATGTGTCGAACCGGTCGGTGCCCCCGAGCCGCGTGAGGGCGGCCGCCTGGCCACCCAGGTACGTGTTCACGAGGTAGCTGGCCGTCGCCGCCGAGATGGCGGCCGTGCTGCCCATGATCGTGATGTGGCTGGGCGCGAGGGCCGCCAGGCGGGCCGTGACCGTCGCCGGCAGGGGCAGGCCCGCGTTGACCAGCAGCAGCGGCGCACGGTCGCGACCGGCGAGCGGCGCCGCGGTGAGCGCGTCGGGGAACGCCAGCCCGTTGGCCAGGTAGACCGTGCCGCCGGGCGCGTAGGCGCCCAGCCCGACCACGGCCGCCGAGGTGGCGAAGCGGTCCGGCCCGTAGACCCGCGAGACGCTGGAGGTGACATGGGACACGCCGCCGGCCAGATCCTCCACGTACAGCTCGCCGGCCGCGTCCTGGCCGAAGCCGGACACGTTCAGGCCGGTCTGCAGCAGCACCTCCGGGGTGGCCGGGCTGGCGGCCGTCGCCTGCACGTCCCAGATGGTGCCCGAGCAGTCGTCGCTGAAGAGATAGCGCCCGACCAGGTCGGGGAACTCCGTGCCGCGATACACGAAGCCGCCGATGATGGCGCAGCCCTTGCTGTGGTCGTATTCGAGGAGCGGCGCCTGGTAGGGCGGCGAGGCGACGCAGCCCGCTCCGTGGAAGTCCTGGACGTGGAACCCCTCGTAGTACGGCCAGCCGAAGTCGAGAGCCCGGCCCGGGTTGGGGCCGTGGACGTGATCGACCTCCTCGTAGCTGTTCTGGCCGACCTCGCCGATCCACATGTCGCCGGTCCCGCGGTCGAAGCTCCAGCGCCACGGGTTGCGCACGCCCCACGCCCACACCTCCTTCGCGCCGCCGGAGGTGGCGAACGGGTTGTCGGCCGGGATGCCGTAGGGCTTGGTCGCACCGTCCACGTCGATGCGCAGGATCTTGCCCAGCAGGGAGCTCTTGTTCTGCGCGTTGCCGCAGCCGGCGCCCGGATCGTCCGCGCCCCCGCCGTCACCGGTGCCGATGTAGAGATAGCCGTCGGGCCCGAAGTTGAGCATCCCGCCGTTGTGGTTCGGTTCGCCCGGGTGGGCCACGTCGAGGATCGGCGTCGGCGTCGTGTTGGCCGTGTCGGCGCCGGCCGACGCGGTCGTGTACGAAGCCACCTGCAGGCTGTCGTCGGTCTTGGTGTAGGCGACGTAGAAGGTGTGGTTGGTGGCGAACGCGGGATCGAAGACCAGGCCCAGCAGGCCTTCCTCGTCGTCCGCGTCGTTGAAGCCGCCGATGTGGCTCAGGTCAAGGAAGGGCGTGGCTTGCTTGACGCCGCCGTCGATGACCTGGATCCTGCCCGTCCGTTCGACCACGAAAAGGCGGCTGCTGCTGCCGTCGCCGGTGACCAGGACGGGCTCGGCGTAGGAGCCGGACCCCGCCACCGGCACGAGCGTCAGGACCGGCTTGCCGGGCGGCGAAGCGATCGCCTCGACGGCCCGCGGCCCGGCCGCAGGCGACGCGCCGATGGCGCACAGGACGAGCGCCGCCGTCGCGGCCAGGGCGGCAGTGCGGCGGGCGAACGGGCGGGCGGGCTGCGGCATCGGACTCCAGGCAACGGGCCCACCGGGCCGCGGATCGGGGCACCCTACCATGCCGCGCTCGCTTCCGACGTCGACGATGGTCCGGGCGGGCCGTAGGCCGTCGCCGGTGTCGCGTGGCACCGGACCCGGATCTGAGTGGTACCGGTGGCCGCACGATGATGGTACCGTGCGCCGGGTCATCATCGACCGAGCCGATGCCGGTCGCGCGTCGCCTTCATCATCGTCCTGGAGTCGGGCATGTCCACGCGCCTCACGCCGCCACGCCGCCGCCTGG
>JBIOID010000077.1:0-8014 GCA_044449585.1 Candidatus Limnocylindrales bacterium | reverse complement strand
GGCCCGAGGTGGCGCCCGGCGAGGACCCACCGCTCGATGGCTGAGGCGCGCCTGCAGAAGGTGCTCGCGGAGGCTGGCGTGACCTCGCGCCGCGGCGCCGAGGCCATGATCGTGGCCGGTCGCGGGACCGTGGACGGGGTGCCGGCACACCTCGGCCAACGGGTCGACCCGGCGGTGGCGCGCGTCCTCGTGGACGGTCGCCCCGTGGTCGGACCTTCCCGCCACCTCTACCTCGCGCTGGACAAGCCGGTCGGCGTGACCAGCACGGTCCGTGATCGCCATGCGAGCCGGACGGTGCTCGACCTGGTGCCTCCCGACCTCGTCGCGCGGGCCGGCCGGCTGTACCCCGTGGGCCGCCTGGACCGCGACTCGGAGGGCCTGCTTCTGCTCACCAACGACGGCGCGTGGGCCCACCAGGTCGCCCATCCGAGTCACCTGCTCGAGCGGGAGTACGCGGTCCAGACCGCCGTGCCGCTCGATGGCGGCCATGCCGTCTCGCTGCAGGACGGCATCGACCTGGACGAAGGACTCGCGCGCCTGGTGGCGCTCCGGCCGGCGACCGACGCGGAGACGGCGAAGCTGCAGGCCTCGCTGGCCGGCCCGCCCTCGGTCGGCCCGTGGTACCGCGTGACGATCACCCAGGGCTGGCGTCGCCAGCTGCGGCGCATGTTCGCGGCCATCGGGGTGCCCGTCCGCCGCCTCGTGCGTGTCCGCATCGGACCGCTCTGGCTGGCCGGGCTGAGCTCGGGCGAGGTGCGCGAGCTGACGCCGGCGGAGGTCCGGCGGCTGGGGCGGTCGGCCCCGGCCGTGCCCGCCGCGGTGGCGCAAGGGCTGGTCGTGAGCCTCGACGGGCCGGCCTCGAGCGGCAAGAGCACGGTCGGGGCGGCGGCGGCCGAGCGGCTGCGCTACCGCTTCTGCGACACGGGCCTCCTGTACCGGGCCTTGACCTGGCTCGCCCTGGAGGGCGCGACCCCGCTGGCCGATGAGCATGCGCTGGCCGCGCTCGTGCCGCAGATCGCGCTGGGGGAGGACGGCGTGGCCCGCCTGACGCGGGTCACCGTGCACGGCCTGGACGTCACCGCCGCGGTCCACGACGCGGCCGTGGACCGGCACGTCAGCCAGGTGGCGCGGCATCCCGCCGTGCGAGCGGCGTTGCTGCCCGTGCAGCGCAGCATGGCGGAGGCGGGGCGCATCCTGGTGGCCGGTCGCGACATCGGCACGGCCGTGCTGCCGACGGCCGACCTGAAGCTGTACCTGGACGTGAGCGTGGAGGAGCGGGCCCGCCGCCGCATCGCACAACGCGGCCTCGATCCGCGCGGTGGAGCGGCTGCCGCCGTCCTGGACGACCTGCGCCGGCGCGACGCCGTGGACAGCCAACGGGCCGTCGGCCCCTTGCGCGTCCCCCCGGATGCGACCATCGTCCACAGCGACGGGCGCACCCTGGGCCAGACGGTCAACGCCGTGGTGGCGCTCGTCCGCGCGGCCGAGCGACGCGCATGACTCCGGACGCCGCGGCCGACCGGCCCGACGTACGGGTCCTGCTGACCACGAGCCCGTTCCTCGGCCTGGCCTCGCTGGTCCTGCGCGGCGTGTTCGGGGCGACGGCGCGCGTCCGCTACACCGGTCCCGCCGAGCTGCCCCGTACCGGCCCGTTGCTCGTGGTGGCCAATCACACGAGCAACATCGACCCACCACTCGTGGCCGCCTGGCTCCAGCCGCGCCTGGGCCGTCCGATCCAGTTTCTGGCCAAGGAGCAGCTCTTCGTGCCGGCGCTGCGGCCGCTCCTCACGCATGCCGGAGCCATCCTTGTCCGGGCGGGCGGCAGCGATATCCAGGCCTATCGGGACGCGCTGGCCGTCCTCCGTGGCGGTGGCGCGGTGGGCCTCTTCCCGGAAGGCACGCGCAGCCTTGACGGCGTGCTCGGCGAACCCCACCCAGGGGTCGGGTTGCTGGCCCTCCGCGCCGGGGTGCCGATCCTGCCGGTGGGCATCTCGGGCGCCCAGCGCTTCCTGCCGCGCGAAGGCCGGATACCTGCCTTCGGCACGCGCATCACCATCCGCGTCGGCGAGCCGTTCACCATCGGGGCCGCCCGCCAGCGGCGGGGCGCCGCGGCGGCCGCCACCGACGAGATCATGTCGCGCCTGGCGAGCCTGCTCGTCCCCTCCCAGCGCGGCCGGTGGGATCCCCGCCCGGCCGGCACGGACGGGCCACCGCGGGCCACATCGGGTGATTGACAGCCGGCCGGGTGACATGCGTACATCGGCCCCGAGCTAACTCCTCAAGAGGTTCACCGTGGACGAGACGCCCCAACCGACCAGCGGGCCCACGCCTGACGAGGCACCGACCTCGGCGTGGTCGTCCCCGGTCCCGCCGTCGGCCGAACTGTCGCCGCCCGACGAGCCGGCCCAGCCTGCCGCCGAGCCTGCCCCTGTGGGCTGGACCGCAGCGAGTGAGCCGGCCCCTCCGCCGTGGGCTGCTGCGGGACCCGCGGCGACCGACCAGGTGCCCGTGCCCGCAGGTCTGGCGCCCATGGCCCCGCCTCCCCGGCGCTCGGTCCTCGGCCAGTTCCGAGGCCTGATCGTCATCGGCGTGATCGTGGTCGTCATCGCGGTCGGCGGGTTCCTCCTCCGGGACCGCCTCACCGGTAACGCCGGCGACCTGAAGGTAGGCGACTGTTTCGACATCCCGGCCGCGGCCTCCGCCACGGTCAAGGACGTGCAGCATCACCCGTGCAACGAGGCGCACCAGGGCGAGGTGTTCGCCGTGATCACTTACCCGGGCGATTCGAGCGCGACCTACCCGACCCAGGACGCCTTCGACTCGTTCGTCGTGGCGCAGTGTGGCCCGGCCTTCACGAGCTACACGGGCATCGCGATCGAGCAGTCGGGCAACCTCGAAGGCAGCTACCTCTTCCCGACGTCGGACGGGTGGTCCAGCGGCGATCGGAGTGTCACCTGCTACCTGGACGACGCGACCGGCCAGTCGCTGACCCGGTCGATGCGGTCGCCGTCACCCTAGCCCCCCGACCGGGGCCGACCGCCCGGCGTGCCATACTCGGGCGGAGATGGCACGCGTCGAACAGGTCCTGATCGCCAAGCGCACGGGCTTCTGTTATGGCGTCCGCGAAGCGATCGATGACGCTCGCCTCGCCGCGGCGGAGGGCAAGCGCACCCACACGCTGGGACAGGTCGTGCACAACACGGGCGTCATCACCGAGCTCGACGCGCAGGGCATCCGCACGGTCGAATCGCTCGCGGAGGTCGACGCGGGGGCGGCCATCGTGATCCGGGCCCATGGCGTCACGCCAGAGACGATGGCCGAGGCGCAGGCGCGCGGCCTGGAGGTCATCGACGGGACCTGCACGTGGGTGCTCCAGGAGCAGAAGGAGATGGAGCACCTCGTCGAGGACGGTTACACGATCGTCCTGCTCGGCACCCCGCGGCACCCGGAAACGGTCGGGCTGCTGGGGTTCGCGCCGGACGCCATCGTCGTCGATGACGAGGACGAGTGGGCGCGTATCCCGCGCCGCAAGCGCATGGCGCTCATCAGCCAGTCGACCCAGCCGCCGTGGAAATTCGAGAAGCTGGCCGCCTTCCTGGTGGCGCGCAGCCACGAGCTGAAGATCATCAACACGGTCTGCCCCGTCACCATCCGCCGCCAGGAGGACACGCTGGAGCTGGCCCGCCAGGTGGAGCGCATGGTCGTCGTCGGCGGGCGCAACAGCGCCAACACGCGGGAGTTGACCCGCCTGTGCGACATGGCCGGCACGGCCGTCGTCCAGATCGAGGCGGCGGAGGACCTGACCGACGCCGCGGCCTTCGGGGACGCACGGGTGATCGGCGTGTCCGGCGGCACCAGCACGCCCATCGAGGACCTCGAGTCGGTCGCCGCCCGTATCTACGAGCTGGCGGGCACGCCGACCATCCGGGCGCGCGCGCGTGACCTGGCGCGCGAGGCACTGGTGGCGGTCGCCGAGCCGGCCTACCGCAGCACCTCGATCGGCGCCGGTCGACCCCGCGACAGCGCCGGCGCCGCCTGAGCGGTGTCGCCCCGCCGCCCGGCCCGCGCGCGCGGACCGGGCCCGCACCCCGGTGCTCCGCTGGACGGCCTGCCCATCGTGGCCCTGGTCGGCCGACCCAACGTGGGCAAGAGCACGCTCTTCAACCGCATGATCGGCGAGCGGACGGCCATCGTCGAGGATCGTGCGCGCACGACACGTGACCGCCTGTACGCCATCGCCGAGTGGAACGGGCGGCGCTTCATCGTGGTCGACACGGGCGGCCTCGAGCGGCGCCCGGGCGACGTGATCGAGGCCAAGGTCCAGGAACAGGCGCGGCTGGCCATCGCCGAGGCGGACGTGATCGTGCTGGTGGTCGACGCGGCCACGGGTGAGACGCCGGCCGACCAGGAGGCGGCCGAGCTGCTGCGCCGGGCGCGGGTGCCCATCCTGGTGGCGGCCAACAAGGCCGACAGCGATCGCCTCGAGCAGCAGGGCGCCGAGTTCAACCGGCTGGGCTGGGATGAGCTCTACACGATCAGCGCCCTGCACGGCCGGGGCACCGGCGACCTGCTCGATGCGCTGGTGTGGGCGCTGCCGCCGGAGTCGTCGGCGGAAGCGGCGCGCAAGGCGCGCGAGGCGGAGGCCGTGGCGGCCGCGGAGGACGAGGCCGATTTCGGCCCGCCGGGCGGGGAGGCGCTCACGCCGGAAGCGGCGGAGGCCGCCTGGGACGCACAGGTGGCAGCCGATCAGGCGACGCGGGGTCCCATCGGCATCGCCATCGTCGGCCGGCCCAACGTGGGCAAGAGCTCCCTTCTCAACGCGCTGCTGGGCCAGGAGCGGGCGATCGTGAGCGAGGTGCCCGGCACGACGCGGGATGCGATCGACACCGCGCTCGACTGGCACGGCCAGGCCCTGCGCCTGATCGACACGGCCGGCATCCGCCGGCGCGGCAAGGTCGCCGGCGGTCCCGCGGCCGAGCGCTACTCGAGCCTGCGCGCCCTCCGGGCGATCGGCCGGGCCGATGTCGCGGTGCTCGTGCTCGATGCCGTCGACGGGCTGACGGCGCAGGACGCCCACGTGGCCGGGTACGTGGTAGAGGAGGGGAAGGGCCTCGTGGTCGCGGTCAACAAGTGGGACCTCGTGGCGGAGAAGACCGATCGCACCTTCGATGAGTTCTCTACCCGCCTGCGCGCGCAGGTGCCGTTCCTGGACTTCGCCCCGATCGTCTCGATCAGCGCCCACACCGGGCAGCGCGTGGAGCGGGTGCTCGAACTCGCCGTCGACATCGCCGCGGAGCGCCGCCGCCGCGTGCCCACCGCCGAGCTGAACCGGATCCTGGCCGAGGCGACCTTCGGTCAGACGCCGCCGATGGTCAAGGGCAAGCGCCCCAAGGTGCTCTTCGCCACGCAGGCCAGCGTCGCCCCACCGACCTTCGTGTTCTTCGCGCGCGACGCCGATCGCGTCCATTTCAGCTATCGGCGCTACCTCGAGAACGCGCTGCGAGCGCGCTTCGGGTTCGACGGCACACCGCTGCGCCTGGTGTTCCGCGAGCGGTCGAAGGTCGAGCTGCCCCGACTGCGCCGATCGACCGGCGCGACCCGTGCGTCGCGACGTGGCCGACGGGCCTCGGCGACCAGGACCGGCGGGCGCGGCTCCTCGCGCTGACGGACGGCTCCCTCCCTGACCACACCGCACCGCACCACGCGGTGTTGAGCGTCAACGGAACATGGTCCGGCAGGGGCCCGCAAATGGTCCGTGCGCGACGTGGGCGTCTACACTCGGGCTTGGATTCATCGCCTCCCTCGTGGAGACCACGTACCACATCCATGCCGACGCCGACCGATGCCGTCATCACCGTCCTCATCGTGGCCATCGTCGCCAACCTGGCCATCATGGGTCTGCTCGTGCTGAACCTGTGGGTTCGGCGCCGCAGCGCCCCGCCGGAGAGCGCGGCCGCCCTGGCCGCGCAACCAGGCGCGACCAAGGGCGGCGAGATGGGCCAGATGCCCGACGCCACCCGGCTCGAGCGCGCCATCGCCGGCGACCGCGCCGAAGCGTATGGCGCTGCCGCACCCGTCGTCCCGACGGGTGGTGCGGCGGCCATGCCGTCGCCCGAGGCTGCGCCCGCTCCCGAGGCGCCGGTGCCGGTCGCGGCCGAACCTGCCCCCGCGCCGAGCGCCGCAGCGGCGCCGACACCCCCTGGAGGCCCCATGGTCCCGCCGCCTGCCCCTGTCGCCGAGGACACCGCGATGGCGGCGGACGCGCCCGGCTTCGAACTCGAGCCGCCCACGGACCTGCTGCTCGATCCGGTGACCGGTCTCGAGAGTGCCTACGCCTGGGAGCGCCACCTGCGCGAGGAGGCGAGCCGGCTGCGCCGCTACGGTCGGCCATTCGCCATCGTCTACGCCGAGCTGGACGGTCTTGATCGGCTGGCCGATCGAGTGGGCGCGGACGCCGCGGGCCGCATCGTGCCCGCGATCGGCCAGGTCCTGCAGCGCCAGGCGCGCGCCGTCGACATCGTGGCGCGCGTGGGCCCGACGCGCTTCGCCGTCCTCCTGCCGGAGACCGACGAGGTGCGCGCCATCAACTACGTCGAGCGCGTCCGCTCGGCCTGTGACGTGTGGTTGCAGGCCGGCGCGGTCGCCCTTCAGCTGTCGTTCGGTTGGGCCAGCCCCGGCCCGGAAGGCGACACGCACACCGCCCAGCTGCGCGCCGACGAGCGCCTCCAGGGGGAGCTGGCGGTCACCCGCCGGCGCATGGGAGCGTCATAGCTCCCGGCTGACCAGCGGGCGCGCGGCCCACATCGCCATAGCCCAGAATGCCGGGATGCCCATCGTCGCCGTCGCCGCCGCGCTGCTGGCGGCCGCCATCCACGTGTGGTTCTTCGCTCTCGAAAGCGTGCTGTTCGCGCGCCCGAGCGTGTGGGCGCGCTTCGGTCTCCGGTCCGCCGAGGCAGCCGAGGCGGTCCGGCCGATGGCCCTCAACCAGGGCTTCTACAACCTGTTCCTGGCCGGCGGCATCGTCATCGGGCTGATCCTGGTGGCCGACGGCAACCAGCCCGCCGGCGAGGCCATCGTCCTGTTCGCCTGCGCGTGCATGGCTGGGGCCGGCGTCGTGCTGGCCGCGACGAACCGCGGCCTGGCCGCCGCCGCGGCCCTGCAGGCCGTCCCGCCGCTCATCGCGATCGCGGCCGCGATCGTGCTCTGACTACGACGAAACGGTCGGCGCGAGCAGCGCGATACAGCTGATCTCGATGATGGCCCCGGGCTCCCACAGCTCCGTGACGCCCACAGCGGTCCACGCCGGATAGGGGTCTCGGAGGAACTCCCCTGCGACGGCGAGCGCCACGACCTTCTGCGCGCTGAGGCCGACGTGATACGTCGTCATGGACACGACGTCGGCCCACGTCGCCCCGGCTTCCGCGAGGGTATCGGCGATGTTGGTGAACGTCTGCCGGATCTGCGTGGCCGGGTCCGCCGACAAGACGTCATCGGCGGTCTCGCCCGTGTGCCCACTGACGTGCAGCGTGTCGCCGACCCGCACCGCGGCCGGTACGTGCGTCTCCCTGTAGAAGGCCGCCCAATCGGAGGGCACGATGACGTTGCCTGGGCACGGTCCCTTCCCGGGTGCCATCTACCACCTCCGCGCCGACCGTCGCGAGAAGTCCGCGGCCCGTGTCGCTGCCACGGTACCCCCGGACACCAAGAAGCCGCGCAGGGGCATGCGAAGGAGTAGCAGCCCGTTCAGACGGGGTCTCTCTGCTAGCATTCACGTCCATCGGGGCGTAGCGCAGCCTGGTAGCGCACTTGAATGGGGTTCAAGAGGTCCCGCGTTCGAATCGCGGCGCCCCGACCACTCTCCTGAGCACGAAACGGCCCCTCCGGAAGGTTCGGAGGGGCCTCGTGATTCCGTCCCGTACCACTTTGTGTACCACTTATCCGGCAGCGGCAGGCTTCCGGAGGATGCTGTCGAGCCGATCGGCCACGCAGGGTGAGGCTTGCGGGCGGCGCTTAG
>JBIOID010000076.1:0-8074 GCA_044449585.1 Candidatus Limnocylindrales bacterium | reverse complement strand
GGTCGCCTCGGTGTCGGCGATGAGGGCTTCGAGGTCCGTCGAGGTCATCACCGAAACATGATACCAGCAGGCAGCATACTGGCAAGAAGGCTCTCTGCGGCCCCCCGACTGGGCGGAGGTAGGGGCCGCGCCGATGCGCTGAACGGCCGTCGTGCTGGCTGCATGGGCGCCGCACGCTCAAGCGGCACCGTCAAGCAGAGTCGGTGTCGGTCGACAGCGCCGAGACGTCCGCGTCGAGCTCGATCCAAGCACGACCCGGAGCGTGAGGAGGGGCCTGCCGTCGGAGCCTGGAGGGCCGAGTCCGGCCCCGCCGCATTCGGCACGGGCTTAACAGCCGCCCATGTGCTCACAGCGCCCATGCAGCGGGCATCGGTCGGGCCTGGGCCGCTGGCAGGGCCGTCATCGCATCGGTCACCATGGCCGTTCGTATGGGTGGCACATCCGGGTCTGCGGGCCGGCGCAGTCAGGCGCCGGTGCGGGGGACGCGACCGCACCGGCGTCAACCATCTATTCGCTGTGGTCGGGCGATCGGATCGCGGGCGCCATGTAGGCTTGGCGCGTGCCCCCTCCGCGCCTGTACAAGACGGCCGCCATGGTCCTCAAGCGCTTCGACCTGGGCGAGGCGGACCGCGTCCTGACCATCCTCACCCCGCACGACGGCAAGCTGCGGGTCATCGCGCGGGGCGTGCGCCGACCGACCAGCCGTCTCGGCGGGACCCTGGAGCCGTTCGCCGAGCTGCAGCTCCAGGTGGCCCGCGCACGCACCTTCGACGTGGTCACGCAGGCCAGCGTGAGCGAGGCCTGGCTCAACCTGCGCGACCGCCTCGAGTCGGCCGCCACCGCCTGGTACCTGGGCGAGATGGCCGAGCGGGCGACCGAGGAGCGGGCCAACGCCTATCCCGTCTACGCCCTCCTGCGGCGGGCCTTCCAGCTGCTCGACGACGGCATGGCGCCGGGACGCGTCGCGCGCTGGTTCGAATTCGGCCTGGCCGACGCCCTGGGTGTCCGGCCGGAGGTCGAGCGGTGCGTCGAGTGTGATCGCGTGCTGGAGGCCGGCGAACGCTTCCGCTGGGTGCCCGCGCTGGGCGGCGTCCTGTGCGAGCGCCACGCGGGCCCGCCGGCCGAGACGGTCGGCCTCTCGCAGGATGCGCTCAAGGTGCTGCGCGCCTACCGCCGCCTGGATATCGAGGCGCTGGCCGCCCTGCGCCTGCCGCCCGCGGTGGAGCGCGAGGTCGAAGGGGCCATGCGCCGCTTCATGCGCCACGCCCTCGAGCGTGAGGCCCGCTCGCTGGCCTTCCTTGACGAGGTCCGGCACGCCGCCCCGCCCGCCTGACGGCGCCGCCCGTAGACCCCCGGCCGGGGCCGCGCGACCTCGTGTGGGCCCTCGTGTGGGCCGTGGATCTGTCCGGCAACGGCATGGCGTACGGCGGGGGTCGCTGCTGCCTCCGCAGCGCCTGATCATCGCTGCCGCGTCGTTCCCCGGGACGCCGGCCGCCGTGATGGCCGAGGTCGACGCGATCCTCCGGTCGATCCGTCGCTCATCGGGCGGCTGGGGGTGTCGTCGTTCAGTCCGTGGCGGACTCCGCGACGTCCCTGAGACCGGTGGTCACGTTGGTCCGTGCGCTCCGGAACGCGTGGCGCGCTCGGCGACAACGGCCGGACCCGCGCGCGGCGGTTCGGAGTCCGCAGGGCGCTGGGTGACAACGAGCTGGGTGAGGGCCGTCTTCCACCCCAACGGCGTCCGCCAACGGCGTCCGCCACCGGCGCCGCCGGGCGCCTCGCCGAGCCGCAGGGGCATGCGAGAATGGGCCAGTCCCGCGTGCCGGGCGGACCCGGCGCCGCCCCAGGAGAACCATCGCCCGTGAGCCGTGCCTGCCGACCGGAACTGCCCGCCCGTGCGTGACGCCGTGACCACGCCGGACGCCGACGACCCCGGCCCGGCCGTGGCCGACCTGGAGACGATCGTCTCGCTCAGCAAACGGCGTGGCTTCATCTTCCCCAGCTCGGAGATCTACGGCGGCATCAACGCCGTGCTGGACTACGGTCCACTCGGGGTGGAGCTCAAGAACAACGTCAAGCGCGCGTGGTGGCGCGCGATGGTCCAGGAGCGTGACGACATCGTGGGCCTGGACTCGGGCATCCTGATGCACCCCCAGGTCTGGATCACCTCCGGCCACGTCGGCTCGTTCAGCGACCCCCTGGTGGAGTGCCAGACGTGTCACCGGCGCTTCCGGCTCGACGAGTTGCCCGGCGCCGACCGCCTGTCGGCCACCGAGCTGCGCGACCCGAGCATCGTCGAGAAGACGGGCCTGCGCTGCCCGGTCGATGGTGGGCCGCTCTCACCTCCGCGCCGCTTCGACCTGATGTTCAAGACGCACATGGGTCCGGTGGAAGAGGATGCTGCCGTCATCTACCTGCGGCCGGAGACGGCGCAGGGCAGCTATGTCAACTTCAAGAACGTGCAGCAGGCCAGTCGCAAGAAGCTCCCGTTCGGCGTCGCCCAGATCGGCAAGAGCTTCCGCAACGAGATCAGCCCCGGCAACTTCGTCTTCCGGATGCGCGAGTTCGAGCAGATGGAGATGCAGTACTTCGTGTCGCCGGGGGAGCCCGCCACGGAGGCGTTCGAGCAATGGCTGCCCGCCAGGCGGGCGTGGTACGAGCGATTCGGCGTGACGCCCGCGCGCCTGCGCCTGCGCCAGCACGCCCCCGACGAGCTGGCGCACTACGCCAAGAAGGCGGTCGACATCGAATACCGCTTCCCGTTCGGCTGGAAGGAGCTGGAAGGCGTCCACAACCGCGGCGATTTCGACCTGTCGCGACACCAGGAGGCCTCGGGGGAGAACCTGGAGTACTTCGACCCCGTCACGAACGAGCATTTCGTACCGTGGGTGGTGGAGACGGCCGGTGGCCCCGACCGCGCCGCCTTCACGTTCCTCATCGATGCCTACCGCGAGGAGGAGGTGCGCGGCGAGAAGCGCGTCGTGCTGGGCCTCCACCCCGACCTGGCGCCGTACAAGGTCGCCGTCCTGCCCCTGCTCAAGAAACGGCCCGAGATCGTGGCCCTCTGCCACCGCATCAAGAGCGACCTGCAGCAGGACCTGATGTGCGTGTACGACGACACGGCCGCCATCGGCAAGTTGTACCGCCGCCAGGACGAGATCGGGACGCCCTGGTGCGTGACGGTGGACGTCGACTCGCTCGAGGACGGGCAGGTGACCGTGCGCGAACGTGATGCGATGACCCAGGAGCGGGTCGCAGTCGACCGCGTGCGCGAGGTGATCCAGGCGCGCCTGGTCGCGGCCCGGCGCACCTGACCGCCGCCGCCCCGTCGCCGGGGCCCAACGGCGGCCAGCCGGCGCCGCAGGCCCCCACCGGCTGGCGGGGCCTCTGGGACGCGCGCCGGGCACGCCTGTGGCTGGCCGCCTGCGCCGTGGCGGCCTACCTGCCGGCGCTGGGTATGCCGGCCCGTGGCTGGCTCGACTTCAGCGCCTTCTACGCCGCCGGCCACTTCGCCTTCACGGCACAGGTCACCCAGCTGCTGCCGATCGCACAGTGGCAGGCGGCCAACGGCCTGCCTCCGACGCCCTTCGTCTACCCCGCCTGGGTGGCCCTCCCGTACGTGCCCTTCTCGTGGCTGCCCTACGACCTGGCCGGGGCGCTGCACGCGATCGTCATGCTCGCCGTGCTCGTGGCGGCGGCGCTCGTCGGTGCGCGCGTGTTCGGGCTGCCGCGCGGCTGGGCCGTGCTGGGGACCCTGGCCTGGGCGCCCGCTGCGGCCGGCGTGGTGTCGGGCCAGAACACGTCGGTCGCGCTGCTGCTGGTGGTGGCCACGGCCGCCGCGCTGCAGGCCGGGCGGCCGGGGCTGGCCGGCCTGGCCGGCGGCTGGCTGATGTACAAGCCGCAGCTCGGCGTCCCGGTCGCCCTGGCGCTCGCCTGGCGCGGTGTCTGGCGCGCGCTGATCGCGGGCGCGGTGGTGGTCGGCCTCCAGTACCTGCTGGGCGTCCTCGCGGCCGGTGGCGACTGGGCCTGGCCGAGCACCTGGCTGGCCTCGCTGGCCGTCTACAACCCGCTCGACCTGGCGGCCAACGGCTGGCAGGCCATCTCCCTGCCGGCCCTCCTCGGTCGCCTGACCCTGGGCGAGGCCGCGCCTGGCTCGTTCACCGGCCCGGCCCTGCTGGGCTACCTCATCGGCGGCCTGATCGTGCTGCGCAGCCTGCCCGCCGTGCGCAGCTGGGCGCCGGAACGGGCGGTCGCGCTGGCCTGCGCGCTCGGCTTACTGGTGAGCCCGCACGCCTGGGTGTACGACGCGGCGCTGCTCCTGCCGGCCCTGGCGGTCTTCGCCACCGATGCGCGGGCGCGTGGCTGGCCGTGGCAGGACCGCTGGCTCGTGGCGCTCGCGTACGCCGTCGCGGTCACGTGGCCGCTGGGCGGCGCGCTGGGCAAGGTCGGCGTGCTGCTGGTCGTGGTCGTCACGCTGGCCCCGTTCGCGCTGCAGGGTTGGTGGCCCTTCCGCTGGGCCCGACCTCAGACGCTGGTGGCGATCTCGTCCAGCCGTTCGAAGTAGCGCCCGATGGCCGCGGCGGTGCGCTTGCCGTCGCCCATGGCCAGGATCACGGTCGCCGATCCGCGCACGATGTCGCCGCCGGCGAAGACGCCCGGGACGCTGCTCATGCCGTCCTCGTCGACCACGATGTAGCCCCATTCGTTGAGGCGCAGGTCGGGCACGCTCGCGGTGAGGAGCGGGTTGGCCCGCGTGCCGATGGCTACCACGACCATGTCGCACGCGATCTCGAACTCGGAGCCGGGGATGCGCTCGGGCCGCCGCCGTCCGGAGGCATCGGGCTCGCCGAGGGCCATGCGCTCGCAGCGCAGGCCGCGCACCCAGCCATGCTCGTCCCCGAGAACCTCCAGGGGGGCCGTCAGCAGTTCGAAGTGGATGCCCTCCTGTTCGGCGTGATGGACCTCTTCGCGCCGCGCCGGCAGCTCGTCCATGCCGCGCCGGTAGACGATGATCGCCTCGTCGGCGCCCATGCGGAGGCTGGTCCGCACGGCATCCATGGCGACGTTGCCGCCGCCGACGACGGCCACCCGCTGGCCCTTGAGGACCGGCGTCTCGGCGTCCTCGCGGAAGGCGGCCATCAGGTTGACCCGCGTGAGGTACTCGTTGGCCGAGTAGACGCCCTTCAGGTTCTCGCCGGGCACGTCCATGAAGACGGGCAGCCCGGCACCGACGGCCAGGAACACGGCGTCGAAGCGCTCCCGCAGCTCGGCCAGGGTCCAGGTCTTGCCGATGATCTCGTTGAGCTCGATGTGGACGCCCGCCTCGCGGAGACGGTCGACTTCCTTCTGCACGATGTCCTTGGGCAGGCGGAACTCGGGGATGCCGTACATCAGCACGCCGCCTGGGGCGTGGAAGGCCTCGAAGATGGTCACCTCGTGGCCCGCCTTGACCAGTTCGCCGGCGGCCGTCAGGCCGGCCGGGCCGGAGCCCACGATGGCGACGCGATGACCCGTGGCGGCCGCCTCGGTGTGCGTGATCGCCTCCGGATGCGCCATGGCCCAGTCGGCCACGTAGCGCTCCAGGGCGCCGATGGCCACCGGCTCGCCCTTGCGTCCGCGCAGGCACTTGCCCTCGCACTGCGACTCCTGCGGGCAGACGCGGCCGGTGACGCAGGGCAGGGCATTGTCGTCGAGGAGGGATTCGGCCGCGCCCTGCATGTCGCCGTCGGCGACGAGTTCGATGAAGCGGGGGATGTTGACGCGCACGGGGCAGCCGGCGATGCACGTCGGGTTCTTGCACTGCAGGCAGCGCTCCGCCTCCGCCGCCGCGAGGAGGTGCGTGAAGCCCAGGTTGACTTCCTCGAAGTTGCGCGCCCGGATGGTGGCGGGCTGCTCCGGCATGGCTTCCCGCCCCAGGGCCATGCGCTCGCGCGGGTTGAGGACCGGCCGGGTGGTCATCGGGTCGCGCCCAGCTCGGCCAGCTGCTCGGTCAACTGGCAGGGCGCGCGGCGCGTCATGGCCGCCTGCTCGAACTGGCGGTAGGTCGACAGGCGGTCGGCCAGGCTGCTGAAGTCGACCTGGTGGGCATCGAACTCGGGCCCATCGACGCAGGCGTAGCGGGTGACACCGCCGACCGACACCCGGCAGCCGCCGCACATGCCCGTGCCGTCGACCATGATGGGGTTGAGCGAGACGACGGTCGGCACCTCGAGGGGCCGCGTCATCTCCGCGACGGCCCGCATCATGGGCACCGGCCCGACCGCGTAGACGGCATCCACGTCACCCTTGGCCAGCACGTCCGCCAGGGCCTCCGTGACGAACCCGTGGCGGCCGTATGAGCCATCGTCGGTGCAGGCGATGACCTCGCCGTGGCGGCGCAGCTCGGCCTCGAAGATGACCCACTCCGCAGAGCGGCCGCCGATGATGCTGGTCACGCGCACGCCGCGCGCGTGGAGCCCCTCGGCGATGGGATGGACGACGGCCGTGCCGACGCCGCCGCCGACGCACACGGCGTGACCGCTTTCGAGGAGTTCGGTCGCGCGGCCGAGCGGCCCGGCCACATCGGTCAGCGCGTCACCGACCTGCATCTCGACGAGGTCGCTCGTGCTCTTGCCGACCGCCTGGACGACCAGCGTGATGGTGCCCGCGGCCGCGTCGCCGTCGGCGATGGTGAGCGGGATGCGTTCGGCGCCCGGTCCGCGGCGGACGATCACGAACTGACCCGGTTCGCGGATCTGGGCGATGCGCGGCGCCTCGATGGACAGGCGCGCGACGGTCGGCGACAGCACGGCGCGGTCGACGATGGGAAACATGGTTGCTCCGAGCTGCGGTTCGATCAGCAGCCTCGATCGTCGGGCCTGGGCGTGGTCAGCGCCACGTCCAAGGCGCCCCCTCTAGGGGTGCCGAAGGTCCCGACCCTCAGGCGCCTGGTTCGAGCGGGGGCACGACCTTGCCCTTGGGCCAGTAGAGCTCCTTCTTGACGTGGAACTCGGGGAAGCCGCGGTCCATGAGGCGCCCTTCGACGTTGAGGATCATGTCCGGGTTGCCGCAGATGTAGACGACGGTCCGCTCCGGGCGCAGCCCGAGGTCCTTGCAAACGGCATCGACGACCCCTTCAGCCCGCCCCACGCGGCCCGTCCAGCCGGCGTTGCGCGGATCGGTCGGCCGCGAGATGGTGGGCACGTAGGTCAGCGGGTAGGTCCGGTCGCGCTGCCACGCCTCAAGTTCGTCGCGGTAGCCGAGCTCCTCGACATAGGAGCAGCCGTGCAGCAGCACGGTCCGGCGCGGAGCATGGTCGCGCAGCGTCTGACGCATCATCGAGATGAACGGCGCGACGCCCGTCCCGGTGGCTACGTACAGGTGGGTGCGCCGGTCGTCCGGCTCCAGCATGAACTTGCCCTTGGGCCCGATCATGCGCATGCCGTGGCCCACCGGCAGCCGCCACAGCAGCGTGGTGAAGCGGAGCACCGGCACGAGGCGCACGTAGAACTCGTACCCGCCGTCGCCGGCCGCGGCCGGCGCCGACGCCACCGAGTAGGGCCGTTGCCACATCTTCCCGTCGGCGAAGACGCCGATGGTCATGTACTGGCCCGGCTCGAACGTGACCGGCGGGCCGTCGTAACGGACCCAGAAGTAGGCCAGGTCCGCCGTCTCGTCGACACGCCGCACGAGGCGCGCCGTGTACTGCTCCGATTCGGGCGTGATCTCGCGTGGGTCGGTGTGGTGATGGGTCATCAGAGCAACTCCGGTCGCTGCCAGGGCACGCCCCGCAGGTGCTCGTCGAGGAAGGCCTGCACCGTGGCGTACCAGACGCGGGCGTTCTGCGGTTTGAGCACCCAGTGGTTCTCGTCGGGGAAGTACAGGAAGCGCGACGGGACGTCGTGACGCTGTAGATCGGTCCACAGGCGGAGCGCCTCGCTGATGGGCACGCGCGCGTCGAGCTCGCCGTGGATGACCAGCATGGGTGTCTTGATGGCGCCGATATGGTTGGCCGGGGAGTGGGCCTCGTAGCGCCGGGGATCGCGGTACGGGTCGCCCATCTCGAGCTCCCACCAGGCCCCGCTGTCGGTCGTGC
>JBIOID010000075.1:0-8105 GCA_044449585.1 Candidatus Limnocylindrales bacterium | reverse complement strand
TGCTGGAGGCGATGGCCGCCGGAGCGCCCATCGTGGCCAGCGACATCCATGGCTACAAGGGCGTCGTGCGCCGCGACGTGGAGGCACTGCTGGTGGCGCCCCGCGATCCGCACGAGCTGGCCGTGGCCATCGCCACCCTGTTGGCCGACCCCGCGCGCCGGGCCAGCCTGAGCGCCGCCGGGCGCGACCGGGCGCGCCAGTTCGGCTGGCCGCGCATCACGGCCAAGGTCGACGACTACTACGGGTTCGTGATCCGGCGGCTGGCCGCACAGGGTCGCCTGCCCTCCGGGTATCGCGCGCCTGTCCCCGAGCCGACCGACCGCGCGGAGCGTCCGGCCTAGCGCGCTATGGCCAGGGCAGGCCGGCCGCGGCGTGGAGCGCGGCGTCGGCCGTGTCCGAGACACCGGTCGCGCCGCCCAGGACGACCAGCCTCGAGGGTCCCAGCGCCGTCACCTCGTCCAGCACCTCCTGGGGCACCACGTCCCCACTTGGCACGAGCAGCAACGGCCCGCCGAGGGGGGCGCCGGAGAGGGCGTCGGGGAAGTTCTGGCCGTTGGCGATGTAGACGGTGCCCGCGCTGGCGTAGGTCGCCTGGGCGATCAGGACCGCCGTGGCGTAGCGGTCGCTGCCCCCGATGCGGGTCACGCTGGCAACCGTTCGGGCGATCGTGTACCGCTGCAGGGCCGTCTGGATCGCGGCGGAGACGGATCCCGTGCTGCCCAGGACGTAGATGTGGGTCGGCACGAGGCGCGCGAGCTCGGTCGCCGTGCTGCTCGGGATCCCGCCGCTCACGAGCAGCACCGGCACCCCGACGTGGGCGGCCGCGGCCGCCCCGGCCAGCGCATCCGGGAAGTTCAGGCCGCTGGCGATGTAGACCGCGCTCGGATGGGGCGAGAAGGTGGCCCTGGAGATGGCCGCGGCGGTGGCGAAGCGATCGCTGCCAGCCAGGCGCGTGACGGTGCCCGTCGTGTAGCCCTGCAGCAGACTCATGACCTGCCCGTCGACCGATCCTGAGCTGCCCAGGAGCACGATCCGACCCGGCGCCAGCTGGGCGAGTTCCTGGGCCGTGCCGAGGGGCAGCAGGCCGTTCTGGGTCAGCAGCACCGGCCCGCCGTCCCGAGCCGCCGCGGCGGCGCCCGACATGGCGTCGGGGAACGCCTCGCCGCTGCCCACGTAGACCACGCTGACACCGGGTCCGAACGCCGAGGCCGCCGTCTGCGCGGAGGTGGCGTAGCGGTCGCTGCCCGCGATGCGGTTCGGATCGAGCGGCGGCGGAGGCGGCGGAGGCGGCGGAGGGCCCTGGATGAAGATGCCCGTCCAGTACGTGCGCCCGCTCGAGGCGTCGTAGGCCACGCCGACACCGGCGGCCGTGTAGGCGGCCGTGGTGATGATGGCGTAGTGGGGCGGGGAGCCGTGCCAGTCGGAAGCCGCCTGATCGGCCGAGGCGCCCCAGCTGTCGTAGCCGCTGTTCCAGGCGATGATCTCGCCCATCTGCGACCAGGCGACGCCGGCCGCCGTGATCATCGAGACCGCCGTCCGGCCATCCGGCTGCGTGTGCGAGAAGTAATGCAGCGTGGCCATATCCATCGACCGCTGCTCGGCGATCGCCTGGAGGCGGGGATCCATGGCCACGGGCGCCAGCCCCACGGCGCTGCGCTGGCCGTTCAGGAGGTCGAGCTCGTGGGCCTCCGCGGCGATGGGTGTCAGCGTCGCGCTCGTGGCGGTCGCGGGATGCACGCCCGCGCCCGGGGCGGCCAGGCACGCGAGGGCGATGACGCCGGCGACAGCAAGGCGGAGGCTGAGGGGTCGAACGATGGTCAAGGCCCGATGGTGTCCCGTGCGCGCGCGATGGACGGCGACAGGACGCCGCCGCTACCCCGCCAGTCTGGGCGCCCTCACCGCCACGACCATAGCGCACGGGTCCCGTCGTGGGGCGGTCGGATGGTACGGGCCTCGTGCGAGGGAGGCGTCAAACGGTGCCGGCTGTCAACGCCTTCGCGTCCGGGTCGCCGCCTGGGCCGGGCATCGGCGGTGGCGCGAAGCGCTCGGCGCGTCGCGTCCAGGCGGCGTACATGACGGCCGCGGCAAGGGCGCCCGTGACCAGCGCCAGTGACGCGGACTGGACGCCCAGCAGCCTGATCGCCGTGTCGGCCGGGTCGGTGTTGACCGCGAACTGGAAGTCGTAGACGTAGGTCGGGATGGGCAGGATCTGGAAGAGGTTCTTCAGGCTCGTCGGGATGGGCAGGCCGCTGATATCCGGGTAGAAGATGACGAACCACAGCGTGGCCGCGCCGAGCACCCCGACCACGAAACGTCGCGGGTCTCGCATGGTGACCACGAACCAGGCCGCCACCGCCAGGGGCACGAGGCTGATGGCCGCGAACGTGTAGGGGCCCAGGGCACCCAGCGGCGCCGACACGATGGGCTGCTCCCCGAAGCGTAGCTGCACCAGGACGAGGGCCAGCAGGACGGCCGCCCCGGTGACCACGAGCCACGGCGCGCCGGAGCGCAGCAGTCCGCCCTGGAGACGGCCTGGCCGATCCACCTGGGAGGCGCGGTCGGCCAGCACGAGGCGCAATTGCCAGGCCAGGATGGCCCCGCCGACCAGCAGGACCAGGCCTGACGCGGCGACGCGTTCGGTCAGCACGAACGGCAGGCTCACGAAACCGCACACCTGCGAGTTGGGCGCGACGCGCGAGGTGCCGGCCAGGGCGCACAGCGGCACCCGGGCCAGCCACAGGACGGGCGCCGCCAGGAGCGCGCCGGCGGCGGCCAGGCGGGCCACCAGCCAGGTGCGCCACGACGGGCCATGCCACAGCTCGGCCAGCCAGTAGGCGACGGCCGTGAAGAGGAACGGCAGGACCGTGAAGTAGTGGTACTGGAAGCTGGCCCGGTCGATGCGCGACCAGGTCAGCCACTGGCAAAGCAGCCCGACCATGACCACCGTCAGCGCCAGGCTGCGGCGGATCCACGCCTGCCAGGCGGTCCAGGCCATGACGGGCACCGACAGCCAGAAGATGACCAGGTTGCCGGCGTCGTACGTGATGCCGGTCGTGTCACCGCCATACCCCTGCTGGAAGAACCAGACGGGTTTCAGGTCGAACGGCCAGGCCCACCATGGGGATGACGCGGGGTGGGCCGCGCGCAGGTCGTTGTGGTAGTTGTACATCTGGACCTGCAGGTCGAACAGCGTCTGGCCGGTGTGGCCCGCTGGAAAGCCGCTGAACCACTGGTTGCCCAGGGCCACCCACGGCGCATAGCTGAGGATGTAGACGACGAGGGGCACCACGGTGAAGCAGGCCAGGCCGTAGAGCCATGGTGCGCCGAGGGCGGCGCCAGGGACCAGCCAGCCCTGGGTGGCGGGCTCGGCCGGTGGATCGGGATCCGCGGCGTCCGTGGCGGGTGGCGCGAGGGGGCCGAGACCGATGCGCCCGCCCACCGAGAAGGCCGCGTAGACGCCCGCCGCGACCAGCAGCGCGACGAGGCCCGCCAGCACCAGGTGGCCGGGCGTCGTCGAGGCGGCCGCGACCGCGCTCCGCCCGTTGCTCAGCACGATGCCGACCAGGGCCAGCAGCGCGCCCAGCACCAGCGGCGCCCCGACCGCGAAGCGCACCTCGTCCAGGGTCCAGCGGACGGGGCGCACCACGATCGCCGCGGCCAGCACGACGGTCAGGATGACCATCAGCACCAGGAAGCCTGCATCGCCGAGGGGTGACGTCGTGGAGGTCGAACCGATGGCCAGCCAGCCCAGGACGCCGGTCATGCCGATCATGGCCGCCAGCGCCAGCAGCCGGCCGAGCGCCGACCGCAGCAGGACCAGCAGGACGATGCCACCGATGGCGTAGGCGCCCACCCACTTCGACGCGAGGGCCAGGCCGAGCAGGACGCCGATGGCCGGGATGGCCAGCGCCACGGCCCAGCGCCGGCGCAGCAGACCCAGGTAGATAGGCACGAACAGCGTGTAGGCGGCCACGATGAAGAGCGCCACGTAGATGTCGTTCATGGCGATGCGCGCGTTGGCGAAGAACATGCCGTCCACGAGCACCAGGCCCGCCGTCAACAGCGCCACGGTGCGCCGCCGGAAGAGCATCCGGACCATCAGGTACAGGCAGGCCAGCAGGAGCGCCCCGGCGATCACGCCCATGATGCGCCAGGCGTAGGCGTGGTCGCCGATATCGATCACGGCCATCTGGCCCGTGGGGTCGAACGCCAGCAACTGCTGCCGATCCTGGGCCGGCACATCGGGCTGCACGTCGACGGCCATCGACGTGGCGATGAAGGGCAGCTTCGCGTCGGCGAAGACGGCGTTGCCGTGCGGTTCCACCACATACACGGTGTCGCTGCTGCCATCGGGCGTCTTGCCCAGCACGTGGACCAGGTTAGACGCCTCGTCCCAGGCCACGTCGCGCACCTGGCCCGGCATCTTCAGGACCCCGCCCGCGATGGCCCCGCCGCCGCTTGGCACGGAGACCCAGCTCAGGCTGCTCTCGCCGGCGGCATAGACGGTGGGCTGGTCGAGGCCGTTGACCAGCACCAGGCCGGTCGCCTTCTCCTGGAGCGGGACCGAGCTGGTGGAGGCCAGCGTGGCCGCGTCGCGCAGCGCGAGCGTCGCGCCCTCCGCGACCGCCACGCTGCCTGCCCCGGCGTCGCTGGGCACGGCGACCAGCGCGGCGGCGGACGGGTCAGGCACGGCGGCGGAGCGCGACCCATCCGTCGCATCCAGGCTGACCAGCTGGTGGGTCGTGGTGATGGCCACGATGTGCTGGCCGTCCGAGGAGAGCGCCATGCGAGCGGGCGCCGCCCCGAACGTGCCGAGGCTCGTGGCCGTCGGCGCCGGGGCCGTGTTCGAGCCACGCATCGCGTCGAGGTCGCCGGTCTGCACCACCCACAGGCCGCCCGCATCGTCGCCCACGTAGAGCAGGTGCGAGACCTCGTCCACGGCCAGGCGGACGGGGATCCGGCCCTGGCCGAGGTCGATGGTCGTGATGGGCAGGCGCGTGGCCAGGTCGTAGGCGACCACGCCGCTCGTGGTGGCCGTGTAGAGGCGATCGCCCTCGCGCTGGCCGGGCCGATCCGGCGGGCTCCAGCGCGTCTCCACGACCGCGTCGCTGAGCGGGCCGGTGAGGGTCGCGGTGCCGGTCGTGTCGTCGTCGCCGAACGCGACGAGACCAACCGCGATGAGGTACTTCGCGAGGTGCGGGTGGGTGAACTCGTAGATGTCGTGGGGCTCGCCGTAGCGCCAGTCCTGCAGGAACTCGGTCGCCGTGCGCGCGTGGTAGACCTCGTCGAAGATCATGCCGTAGGGCTGGCCCAGATCCCAGGTGCGCAGGACCAGGGCGGCCACGATGAGCACGCCCACGATCAGCGCGTCCAGGCGGTTCGGACGGCCGAACGACTCCCCGTGCAGGTCGCCGCTGCGGTCGCGGCGCAGGGACCGGGCGACCAGCCAGTGCGGCAGGCGCAGGCCGCGCAGGCGTGGCCAGCCGCTCTCGCCGGGCTCGGCCCCGGGCGCCTCGTCGGGCGCCGCGGCGGCCGGCGGCCCGACCACGGCCGGGGTCGGCGGCCGGATGGGCGGCGGCAGATCGTAGGGGTCTACCTCTGGCGGACGGGGTGGTCGGCCGAGCAGGCGGCGGACGGGATCCACCACGAGGTCGCTCACCGGGCGCAGGGACCACGCCAGGAAGGCAAAGCCACCGGTCTGCAGGACGACACTCAGCAGCACCCACCCGTACGACCGGAAGTCGTCGCCGAACGGCAGGCCCACCACGTTGGCTGTGCCGTAGTTGCCGACCGTGAGGATGCCGTGCAGGTTGATGAACGACCCGACCGCCAGGACCAGCGTCAGCAGCCGCATGCGCCACGATCCCACGGCCAGCAGCGGCAGGATGGCGAAGACGGGGAACAGGTACCGCTCGTGCACGCGGGTGGGCAGGATGAAGAAGGCCATCGCCAGGAAGACGGCCGTCAGCAGGATCGAGCGGCGCGAATCACGCCAGGCGAGCTGGACGACACCGACGGCGAAGGCCGCGATCAGCAGGACCGCCCCGATGGTGAAGCCGTTGAGGCTGCCGAGCATGGGTACCTGGTCGGACGACCAGCCCCCGCCGGCCGCCAGCGAGGCCTGGCCGCCCGAGCCGATGAGCGCCCATGGGTTGTAGGCATTGACGGTCAGGTACGGATAGCCGGCGGCGGTGTCGCCCATGCGCGAGATGAGCGTCGGCACGTCCAGGCCGAACGGCGTGATCAGCACGAAGAGCACCAGCGCGCCGACCGCCGCGCTGCTCACCAGGCGCAACGGACCCTGCTGGTCGGCAGCCCAGCGGCGCAGGCGCGCGGGCACCGCCGCCGGGCGCGGCCCCGAGCCGATCAGGAACAGGTGCCGCCGGAGCAGGATCACGCCGACGATGGGCGCCAGCACGATGCCGAACTGCGGCTTGACCAGGGCGGCCACGACCGTGAAGCCGACGGCGGCCTCGGAGAAGCCGTCGATGAGGAACGCCAGCGCGACCAGCATGACCAGCGCGCCGACCGCGTCGACCTGGCCCCACAGCGCCGAGTCGTACCAGGTGACCGGATTGAAGAGGTAGAGGGCGGCCGCCCCGAGGGCCGCGCGTGGCGCATCGGGACGGGCACCCAGCCAGTGCCGCACCAGCCGGTAGAGCAGGTAGGCGATGCCCAGGTCGGCGGCGATGGCGGGCAGCTTCAGCAACCCCCCGACGATGGCGTCGGGCAGCGCCACCACCGTGCCCCCCAGCGTGATCGTGCCTCCGCCCAGGATCGTCGCCAGCCCACTGCCCACCGAGCCGAGCAGCCACAGGACGTACAGGTAGGCCGGCGGGTAGTCGGCGAAACCGGCGTTGGCATAGAAGCCGCCCGGCCCGTCATGGGCCAGCGTCAGGGCCCAGGAGATGAAGCTGCCGACGTCGGATTGGAAGCCGGAGCCCGGGAACAGGACGTATGCGATGATGAAGCGCAGCGCCAGACCGGCCAGCAGCAGGATGGCGATGGCGGGGATGGCCGACGGCGAGCCGATCGGATGGCTCGGCGCTGTGCGCCCCGGAACGGCCTCACCCGGCCGAGGCGCTGTCGAGTCCAACCGGCCTCCTGCACGAGCGACGAGTGGCCCGCAGTATAGCAACGGCCCGCCCCGTTCCCCGGTCTCGCCCAAGGTCAGTCGCGGACCGCCTCCGGGCGCGTCTGGACGACCTGGACCCGACGTGGATCGGGGTCGCCGTCTTCGTCGCCGCGCTCGTCATCTACGTCGCCTCGAACCCGGCGCGCCAGAACATCTACGACCACTTCGTGTGGCAGGCCGACGCCTACGTGCACGGGCGCTTCGCCATCACCTGGCCGGTCGTGACGGACGCCTTCCGCAACGACTACTTCCAGGACGTCTACCCGTTGGTAGCGGCGCCGGGGTACGCCCTGCTGCCCTTCCCGCCGCTGCCGGCCGTGCTGCTCACGCCGTTCGTGGCCCTCGGCGGCCTGGGCACGGACGCAGCCCTCCTCGTCGCCTGCCTCGGCGCGGTCAACGTGGCGCTCGCCTGGCGCCTCACCTCCCACCTCACGACCGACCGCCTGGCCGCCCTCGGCGCGACGGCCTTCTACGGGTTCGGGACCGTCGCCTGGTACGCCGCCATGCTGGGCAGCACCTGGTTCGCGGCCCATGTCGTGGCCAGCTTCTTCCTCTTCCTGGGGATCACGCTGGCGGTGGATGGAGAGAGCCGGGAGCGGGCGCGGGCCGCCGTCAGTCGGCTACCCCTACGAGAACTACTACTTCCAGGACGTCTACCCGCTACCGGGGCAGCCGGGCTTCGCGCTGCTGCCGTTCCCGCCGCTGCCGGCGGTCCTGCTGCTGCCCTTCGTGGCGATGGGCGGCCTGGGCACCGACGCGGCACTCCTCGTGGCCTGCCTTGGCGCGATCAACGTGGCCCTCGCCTGGCGCCTCACCTCCCACGTCACCGCCGACCGCCTGGCCGCTCTGGTGGCCACGGCCTTCTACGGCTTCGGCACCGTCGCCTGGTACGCGGCGATGCTGGGCAGCACCTGGTTCGCGGCCCACGTCGTGGCCAGCTTCTTCCTGTTCCTGGGGATCACCCTCGCGG
>JBIOID010000074.1:0-8318 GCA_044449585.1 Candidatus Limnocylindrales bacterium | reverse complement strand
GATCGCCTTCCTGCCGCGCGAGCGCACCGCCCTCGTGCGGCGGGTGGCGCTGGCCGCGTCGCTGGTCAGCTTCGCCTTCTCGCTGCTCCTGGTGGCCGCCTTCAACGGCACGACGCCCGATGCCGCCGGCTTCCGGTTCGTGGAGACCCTGCCCTGGGTGCCCGCCTTCGGCATCCAGTACAAGGTCGGCCTCGACGGCATCAGCCTGCTGCTGGTCGTGCTCACGACGCTGCTCACCTGGATCAGCATCCTGGCCAGCTTCGGGCCCATCAAGGAGCGGGTGAAGGAGTACATGATCTCCTTCCTCATCCTCGAGGTGGGCATGCTGGGCGTCTTCCTGGCGCTCGACCTGTTCCTCTTCTACGTCTTCTGGGAAGTCGTGCTGGTGCCGATGTACCTCATCATCGGCATCTGGGGCGGGCCCAACCGCATCTACGCGACCCTCAAGTTCGTGCTCTACACGCTGGTCGGCTCGCTGCTCATGCTGGTGGCCATCCTGGCCACGGCCTTCGCCTTCGCGGGGGCCCACGGCGGCGACTTCGCCGGCGCCTTCGACTATGAGCAGTTGCGCGGCTTCGCCTTCAGCGGCGTGCTCCAGACGGGCGCCTTCCTGGCCTTCTTCCTGGCCTTCGCCATCAAGGTGCCCATGTTCCCCTTCCACACGTGGCTGCCCGACGCCCACGTGGAGGCCCCGACGGCTGGCTCGGTCATCCTGGCCGGGGTGCTCCTCAAGCTGGGCGCGTACGGCTTCATCCGCTTCTCCGTGCCGCTCTTCCCGAGCGCCGCCCAGTCGTTCGCTGTGCCCATCATCGTGCTGTCGCTGATCGCCATCATCTACGGCGCGGTCGTGGCCCTGGTGCAGACCGACCTTAAGAAGCTGGTGGCTTACTCCTCGGTCAGCCACATGGGCTTCGTCACGCTGGGCATCTTCGTCTTCCAGCAGCAGGGCCTCCAGGGCGCGGTGCTGCAGATGGTCAATCACGGCCTGATCACGGGCGCCCTGTTCCTGCTGGTCGGCGTGATCTACGAGCGGGCCCACGACCGCACGATCGCGCGCATGGGCGGCCTGGCCGGCGTGGTGCCCGTGTATGCGGTGGCCTTCGGTTTCTTCATGCTGGCCAGCGTCGGCCTGCCTGGGCTGGCTGGGTTCGTGGGCGAGTTCCTGGTCTTCCAGGGCACGTTCGTCGTGTGGCCGGTCTATGCCGCGGTGGCCGTGCTCGTGATGACGCTCGGCGCGGCCTACCTGCTGTGGTTGTACCAGCGCATGTTCACGGGCGACCTGTCCGACTTCTTCCGCGGCCTGGGCCACCACCTGACCGACCTCAGCCCCGTCGAGGTCATGACCTTGGTGCCGCTGGGCACGCTGGTGCTACTGCTGGGACTCTTCCCGGGCATCGCCCTGGGCCTCATCCAGGCCCCGACCACCGACGTCCTGAACGCCGTCCATGGCGCGGCGGCAGCGTTG
Organism: Candidatus Limnocylindrales bacterium; assembly: GCA_044449585.1. Taxonomy (GTDB): domain Bacteria; phylum Chloroflexota; class Limnocylindria; order Limnocylindrales; family CSP1-4; genus DASPUH01. Next base: position 6,853 of record JBIOID010000074.1, on the reverse strand, counting down.
GTGGGCGCGCCATGACGGCCCAGGAAGTGGCCGCCATCGCGCCGCTCGCCTTCGTCATCGCCCTCGCGGTGGTGGTGGTGCTGGCCGACATGGTGCGCCCCGGTGACGACCGCCTGGTCAGCGTCATCGGCGCCGCGGGCAGCCTGCTGGGCATCGGGCTGGTGGCGCTCGTCGGGGTGGGCGGTACCGTCCAGGACGTCGCCGGCGGCGCCTATCAGCTCGATCCGCTGACGACCTTCCTGGACATGCTGTTCCTGGCCATCGCCTTCCTGACCATCCTCTTCTCACCCGACTACCTGCGCCCGCGCCACTACCCGCTGGCCGAGTACGTGGCCACGCTGCTCTTCGCCATCAGCGGGGCCATGCTCATCTCCGGCGCGCGCGACCTGCTGGTGCTCTTCCTGGGCCTCGAGCTCCTGGTGCTGCCCGGCTACATGCTGGTGGCCTATGCCAAGCGCGACGGCCTGGCCACCGAGGGCGCCATCAAGTACTTCCTGCTGGGTTCGTTCTCGTCGGCCATCTTCCTCTTCGGCCTGGCCTTCACCTGGGGCTACACGGGCACGACCAGCGTCACCGGCGTGGCCCGGCAGCTGCAACAGATCGTCGACGGCCAGCAGCCGCTGGCGGCCGGCCTGCTGATGGGCCTCGCCCTGCTGACCACCGGGGTCGCGTTCAAGATCGCGGCCGTGCCCTTTCACTACTGGACGCCGGACGCGTACCAGGGGTCGCCCACGCCGGTCACCGGCTACCTGTCGGTGGGCCCCAAGATCGCCGCCTTCGCGCTGATCCTGCGCCTCTTCGTGGAGGCCCTGGCGCCCCTGCGGGCCGACTGGGTCGGGGTGGTGGTCGTCCTGGCAGCGCTGACCATGACCCTGGGCAACCTGGTGGCCCTGACCCAGGACAACATCAAGCGCATGCTGGCCTACTCGTCGATCGCCCACACCGGCTACATCCTGGTCGGCCTGGCCGCCTTCGCGGGGGCGCCGCCGGGTTCCCCGGCCGCATCGGCGGGCATCGAGAGCATGCTCTTCTACGCGGCCGCCTATACGTTCATGAACCTGGGCGCCTTCGCCGTCGTGGCCGCCCTCCAGGGGCGACCGGGGGTGACCAGCCAGATCTCCACGTTCGCCGGCCTGGGCCGCCGCGCGCCCCTGGCCGCGGCGCTCATGACGCTGTTCCTGCTCTCGCTGACGGGTATCCCGCCGACGGCCGGCTTCTTCGCCAAGGCCTACGTCATCGAGGCCGCGCTCCAGTCGGGCGGACTGGTGCCCTGGCTGGCCGTGATCGCGGCGGTCAATGCGGCCATGGCGGCCTTCTACTACCTGCGCGTGGTCGTGGTCATGTACATGCAGGAGCCGGCCGCCGACGCCCCGCCCGTGACGGACAGCCGGCCGATGCGCCTCGGACTGCTCATCGCCGCGTTTGCGACGGTGGTCATCGGCCTGGTCCCGGGCGTGCTGATCCCCATGGCCCAGGCCGCGGCGGCGGCCATCCAGTGAGTCGGTACCGGCGGCTCAGCCCACCGGCCAGGTCGCCAGGCGCCACAGCAGACGCGCTGCCTCCCGTGGTGACGCCAGCGATGCGTCGGCGGCGCTGACGACCTCCGGCGACGGCACCGGCCGCGCCTGCACCCCCAACGACAGCCCATCCGCCGCACCCGCCGCACGCGCGTCGCGCAGGACGCGGAAGGCGGCCGCGTCACTGACGTCGTCGCCGAGCGCCAGCACGAACCCCGGTCGCAGCTCGTCCAGCAGGCCGGCCATCGCGTCGCCCTTGGTGGTCGCGCCGGGTGGCCGCAGCTCCAGCATGCGCAGGCCGCTGATGCGCTCGAACCGCGCCTCGGGGTCGAGGCGCTCGACCGCCGCGGCGACGCGGGCGGCAGCGGCCGGCAGGTCCGTCGCGCTGCGGAAATGGAGGCCCACGGCGGGCGACTTGGCCTCCACGACGAGCCACGGTTCGGGCACGAGCAGGGGCATCGCCGCCGCGATCCCGGTCGCCTCCGCCTCGTACGCGGCGAACCCGTTGGGCGGACCCGGCCGCAGGCGCGCAGCCGGCGCGTAGCGTGCCAGTGTGCCCGTCTCCAGACCGTGGTTGCCCAGGTAGCGCGCGCCGCCCACCCGGACGCGGGCCGCGAGGTCGGCCGCCGTCCGGCCGGAGAGCAGCACCACCGTCGTCGCGGGCCGGCCGGCCAGGCGGCGCAAGGCCCGGCGCGCGAGGGGCACGATGGTCGCGCCCCACGGATCCATGACCAGCGGGCTGAGGGTGCCGTCGAAGTCGGAGACGATCAGCCAGGGGGTCTGCCTCGGGGCGTCGCCGGCCAGCGCCAGCGCCTCGCCGGCCGTCAGCGGGTGGACGGCCCCGGCCCCATCCACCCGGCCGGCGTCGGTCAAGGGGCGAAGGACGCGGCCCCGGGCACCACCGACCTGATGCCGGCCGCGAACTCGGGCACGCCGGCCTCGCCATAGAGCACGTCGCGGATGATGCCGTCCTTGTCGATGAAGTAGTGGAGGGGCAGCACCAGCGCCCCGAACGTCTGCTGGGCGGCACCGTCGCGATCGAGGCCCATGGTCGCGACGAAGCCGGTCTGCGACGCCAGCGAGGCGGCCGTGGCGGCATCCTCCTTGACGTCCACGGCCACGATGGCCAGCTTGCTGCCGTACTGGGCGGCCGCCGCGTCCATCAGGGACATCTCGTCCCGGCAACTGGGGCACCAGCTGGCCGTGAACGCCAGCCACACCGGCGTGCCGTGCAGGCTCGCGAGGTCGACCGTGCCGCCGCCCACCCGCGGCAGGACCAGGGCGGGCGCCAGCTGGCCGACCTTGAGGCCGACGAGCGGGCCGCTGCCGGGCGGCGCGGATGGCGACGGGCCGAAGGAACCGGAACCAGACGGCGTGGCGTCCGGGCCACCGACCGAGGGGCTCGCGCTCGGCGCCGTCGAGGCGTCGGGGGTGGCGGTCGGGGTCGGGCTGACCAGCGCCAGGGGGGCCACGGGCGGCTGGATGGATGTCGGACCCAGCGACAGGGCGATGGCGCCCAGCGCGATGGCCCCGACCAGCAGGCCGGCAAGCAGGCCCACCATGGTGGCACGACGCATGTGGCGGGCAGTCTACGTCCTCCGGGCGGGTGGCCGATCGCCGGGCGTCGCGCCAACGGCCGGCCGTGCGGGGGCACGAGGCGGCGATGCTGCTAGCATCGCGCCGCCATGAGACGTGCCGCACCCCTGTTCGTCCGCCTGGCCTCGGCCACCATCACCGCCGCGGGCGTGGTGCTGGTGGCGGCCGGCCTGCTGACGGTGGCCGCCCCCGCCTCGGGCGCGGGCGCGAGTGCCGGTCCGAGCGATGTCGCCGTGGGCACGCCCGTACCCAGCCCGTCCGTGGCCGCGTCGGGCACCCATCCGTCAGCCAGTCCCTCGGCCATCCCTGGCACGGCCGCCCCGACCCGCATCGTCATGGCCGCGCAGCACATCGACCTGCCCGTGGTCACCACGCAGACGAAGTTCCCCCTGTGCAACGTGGCCCAGTTCCTGATCGAACCGGAGGAGCACCTGGGCGACCCCGGCCAGCTCGGCAGCACGGCGTACATCTACGCGCATGCCCGGACGGGCATGTTCCTGCCCCTGCTGACCGCCTCGCAGACGGCCAACGGCAACAGGCTCATCGGCGACCTCGTGCAGGTCTACACGGCCGATGACCTCGTCTACACCTACGTGGTCCGTCAGGTGAAGCGCCACAGCGAGGATTTCTCGATCGCGTCGTCGGTCGGCGCGAACGACCAGCAGCTCGTCCTGCAGACCAGCGAAGGCCCCCTGCCGACGCTGCCCAAGCTGCAGGTCCTGGCCCTCTTCATCAGCGTCGCCCCGGCGGATCACGCCGCCGCCCACCCCACGCCGCACCCGGTGGTCTGCAGCTGACCTGATCGGGCGCTTCGACCGCGGGCGCGCCTGGCCGTTACGGACCTATGGTGTCGCTGGGCGGCACCGTGGCGGATGCCTGACCCGACGCCGGACTCTCGCGCAGCCCCAGCGCGGGCAGGATCGCCAGCAGCATGACCGCCGCCCCGGCCAGGAACAACGCGTCGAGGATGCCGGCCGCCTGGCCGGCCGCCCAGCGTTCGAGCGCGTCGACCACGAAGGGGTCGTCCAGCGGCCGCCCCTGGAGCGCCGCGGGCAGGACGGCATCCCGCGCGGCGGCGTCCGTCAGCACGACCGAGAGGGCCTCGATACGGTTCGAGCCGAGCGCCGTCAGGACAGCCACGCCGACGCCCATGCCAAGGAAGCGCGCCTGCGTCACGACCCCGGACGCCAGCCCGAACGCGTCCCGGCCCAGCGCCTCCACGGCGGCCGCCGAGTACGGCGTGACGGTCAGCCCGAAACCCAGCCCGAAGAGCGCCAGGGCACCCGCCACCGCCATCGTCGACGTGGTCGGCGCGACCCCGCCAAGCAGCGCCAGCCCAGTCGCGCCGATGAGGATGCCGACCACGCTGACCGGGCGGGGGCCCAGGCGGCGCAGCACGATGCCCGAGCCGAACGCGCCGACCGCGATGGCCAGGGCGAGAGAGCCCAGGACCAGCTGCTGGTCGGGCGGACCGCCGTAGCGCACCCGGTCGACCAGCACCGCGCCGCCCAGCAGTGCCGTGGCCAGCGCGTAGCCGGTGAGCGCGCTGATGGCCACGGCGCCCACCAGGGCGCGGTCGCGCCACAGGCCGGAGGGCAGGAACGGGTCGGGCGTGCGGCGCTCGACGAGGATGGCGACGGCGAGCGCCACGGCCGCTACCAGCCCCGGCACCAGGGCGCCGGCCGGCCCACCGGGCGCATCTGGCCAGCCCAGCCACGTCAGGGCCAGCAGGCCGGCCGCCAGGGCGATCGTGGTGGCCAGGCCCCCGACCAGGTCGAAGCGGGCCGCCCGCCGCTCGACGACGGGCCAGGCGGGACCGGCCGCCCAGACGTAGAGCGCGATCAGGAAAGCGGCCGGCGCGGCCAAGTAGAAGACCCATCGCCAGGCCGGCGTGAGCAGGTCACCGATCGGCGTGCCGTGCAGCCCGGCGGCCGCGACCTGCGCGGTCAGGTCGAAGTGCTGCAGCACGAATGCGCCCAGGAATGGACCGGCCGCCATGCCCAGGAACGTCGCCGCCCCGACGATCCCGAGCGCGCGCGCGCGGGCCGGCCCCCGGAAGAGATGGCTGGCGCCATAGGTCGCCAGAGGGAGCACGGCGCCCGCGCCCACACCCTGGACGCAGCGGGCGGCGATCAGCACGGCCAGGGACGGCGCCGCACCGGCCGCCAGCGAGGCGACACCGAACAGCAGCAGGGCCAGCGTCAGGGGCGTGACCAGCCCGTACCGATCCGCCGCCCGGCCGGCGAACGGCATCACCGCGATGCTCGTGACGAAGAAGCCGTTGACGATCCACGACGCCTGGCGCAGCTGCTGCCAGCTCGCCAGGTCCTGCACGATCGAGGGCAGGGCCGTGGCGGTCACGAGCAGCTCGGCGCCGCCGAGCGCCGCGGCGAGGCTCAGGATGGCCAGCAGCGACCAGGCCGCGCGGCGACTCACGGGCCGCAGTGTACGCGGCGGCCCTCTCTTGACAGGCGCGGGGGTGCCTCGTAGTATCAATCTGTCTTTATCGATTTCCCTGGTGGCCGCGACGCCGTCTCGCCGCCGCCGCGCACGGAGGGCCATCCGCCCCCGATGGCCAGCCCGGCCCGGATCCGCGCCACGATCGCCTCCGTCACGACCGCCCCTGACGAACTGCGTGAGTTGCGTGCCTTCCACAAGGCGCTGGCGGACGTCAACCGCCTGCGCCTCGTGCGCCGGCTGGCCGATGGGCCGGCCACGGTGGCCGAACTGACGGAGCACGTCGGCCTCTCGCAGCCGCTGGTCAGCTGGCACCTCGGCCGGCTGCGCTCGGTCGGCCTGGTGGACATGCGGCGCAGCGGTCGGGAGACCGTGTGCAGCCTCTGTCCCACCGTGCTCTTCGACGCCGAGCAGCGCCAGCGCAGCTGGCTGGGCCTGACGCGGTGAACCTCAAGGAAGGCTCGCTGCTCTCGGTCGCGACGCGCGATCGGATCCGCCGCCGGGTCGAGCCGTACGCCGCCCTCCTGGCCCGCCTCGGGCTGACCGCCAACGTCCTGACCCTGATCGGCTTCGGCATCTCCGTCGTGGCCGCAGTCCTGGGCGGCCTCCAGCTCTGGCTGGCCTGCGGGTTGGTGGCCACCTTCGGGGCGGCCTTCGATATGTTCGACGGCGCCGTCGCCCGGGCGACCGGCACCGCCAGCCCGTTCGGCGCCTTCCTCGACAGCACGTTCGACCGGTGGGGCGAGAGCCTCGTGTACGCCGGCATCGCCACCGGCGCCGCCGTCGCTGATCAGCCGCTCGCGGTGCTCCTGGCCACGCTGGCCATGGGCGCCGCCTTCATGGTCAGCTACAGCCGCGGCAAGGCGGAGGGCCTGGGCTGGAAGGGCGAGGCTGGTGTGGCCCCGCGGCCCGAACGCGTCGTCATCCTCGGACTGGGCCTGGTGGCAGCCGGCATCGGCGGCGGCCCGGCCGGCGGGCCATGGCTCCAGCTGGCCCTCGGGGCCATCGCGGTCCTGGGCAGTGTCACGGTCATCCAACGCATCCGCTACGTCCACCAGCAGGCACAGGCGACCAGGTAGGAGTACAGGGAGCAGCACATGGCCAAGAACGACTCGCACAAGCCGGGTGCCGGCAAGGCCACCGCCAGCGGCAACGGCCACGCGCCCGCGCCGGGCAGGAAGATCCGCGTCGCCATCGTCGGGGTGGGCAACTGCGCGAGCAGCCTCGTGCAGGGCCGCTACTACTACGAGGCGGCCAGCGAGACCGACTTCATCCCGGGCCTG
>JBIOID010000073.1:0-8370 GCA_044449585.1 Candidatus Limnocylindrales bacterium | reverse complement strand
TCGCCGTGGCCGTGGGCGGAGCGGCCGCCGGCGGGTCAGCCCTCGGCGGGTCAGCCCTCGGCGGGTCAGCCCTCGGCGGGTCAGCCCTCGGCGGGTCCTGGCTCATGCCGGGGCCACCGGCCCCCACCGTGGGAAGGGCGGCCGTGAGGGTCGCGCCGACCGTCGGGACGTCAGGCTCCTCGCGCGTGATCAAGCCCAGCGACTGGCGCTCGTCGATGGGCAGGAATCGCGCGCCCAGCCAGCGGAAGATGTAGTCGATGGTGGACTTGGCGATGGGGATCTCGGGATTGCCGGTGAAGCCGGCCGGCTCGAAGCGCACGTGGGCGAACTTGTTGACCAGGTCGCGCAGCGGTACGCCGTACTGGAGGGCGACGCTGACGGTGGTCGCGAAGGAGTCCATCAGGCCGCTGACGGTCGAGCCTTCCTTGGCCATCTTGAGGAAGATCTCGCCGGGCTGGCCGTCGGGGTAGAGGCCGACCGTGATGTAGCCCTCGTGGCCGGCGATGTCGAACTTGTGGGTGACCGCCGTGCGCTCGGCGGGCAGGCGGCGGCGGTGCGGCTTCTTCGCCTCCGCCTGGGCACTCGCCAGCTGCTGGCGCAGCTCCTCGACGATGGCCGACTCGGCGAGCTCGCCCTCGTCCTTCTTCTTGCCCGTGCTCAGGGGCTGGCTGCGCTTGGACCCGTCGCGGTAGATGGCGATGGCCTTCAGACCGAGGCGCCAACCAGCCTCGTAGACCGACTCGATCTCGTCGACGGTGGCGGCCTCCGGCATGTTCACGGTCTTGCTGATGGCGCCCGACAGGAACGGCTGCGTCGCGCCCATCATCCGGACGTGGCCCATGTAGTGGATCGAGCGCTCGCCGTTGACCGGTTTGAAGGCGCAGTCGAAGACCGGCAGGTGCTCGGGCTTGAGCCCGGGCGCGCCCTCGATCGTCTCGCGGTCGTTGACGTACTGGACGATCTCCTCGGCCTGCTCGGGCGTGTAACCGAGCTTGCGCAGGGCGCCCGGGACCGTGTTGTTGACGATCTTGAGGAAGCCCTCGCCGACCAGCTTCTTGTACTTGATGAGGGCGATGTCGGGCTCGATGCCGGTGGTATCGCAATCCATCATGAAGGCGATCGTGCCGGTCGGGGCGAGCACGGTGACCTGCGAGTTGCGGAAGCCGTGGGCCGTGCCCAGCTCGAGAGCCGCGTCCCAGGCCTGCCGGGCAGCCGCGAACAGGTCGGCCGGCGCGCCGGCCTCCGGGATGCGGTAGGCCGCATCGCGGTGCTTGCCGATGACGCGCAGCATGGGCCGCTCGTTGAGCGGGTACTCCATGAACGGGCCGCCGTGGTCGCGGGCGATCGTGGCCGACTGGCGATACGCCTCGCCGGTCATGATGGCCGTCACGGCGGCCGCCACCGCGCGCCCTTCGTCCGAGTCGTAGGCCAGGCCGCGGCTCATCAGCAGGGCGCCCAGGTTGGCGTAGCCCAGCCCGAGCGGCCGGAAGCGATGCGAGTTCTCCTCGATGCGCGGCGTGGGATAGCTGGCGTTGTCGACCAGGATCTCCTGGGCGGTGATCGTCAAGCGGCACGCGTAGGCGTACGCGTCGGTATCGAACTCGCCGTCGTCGCCGACGAACTTCATCAGGTTCAAGGAGGCCAGGTTGCAGGCCGTGTCGTTGAGGAACATGTACTCGGAGCACGGATTGGAGGCGTAGATGCGGTCCGTGTTGGCACACGTGTGCCAGTCGTTGATGGTCGTGTCGTACTGGATGCCCGGATCACCGCAGATCCAGGCCGCCTCCGCCATGCGCCGGAAGACATCGCGCGCCCGATATGTGCCGGCCGTCTCGCCCGTCGTCACCTCGTGGGTCTGCCACTCGCGGTCCTCGACCAGGTCGCGCATGAACTCGTCGGTCACGCGCACCGAGTGGTTGGCGTTCTGGAAGAAGACGGAGGCGTACGCCTCGCCGGTGAAGGACGGGTCGTAGCCGGCCTCGATCAGGGCCCAGGCCTTCTTCTCCTCGTTGGCCTTGGACTCGATGAAATCGAGCACGTCCGGGTGGCCCGCATCGAGGATCACCATCTTGGCCGCGCGGCGGGTCTTGCCGCCCGACTTGACCACGCCCGCGAAGGCGTCGAAGCCCTTCATGAAGCTGACCGGCCCGGAGGCGATGCCGCCGCCCGACATCTTCTCCTTGCTGCCGCGGATGGTCGAGAGGTTGACCCCGGCGCCGGACCCGTACTTGAAGAGCATCGCCTCGGTCTTGGCCAGGTCCATGATCGAGGACATCGTGTCCTCGACCGAGTTGATGAAGCAGGCCGAGCACTGCGGGTGGGGCTCGACGCCGACGTTGAACCAGACCGGGCTGTTGAAGGCCATCTTCTGGTGCACCAGGAGATGCGTCAGCTCCGCCTTGAACGTGGCCAGGTCGGCGTCCGAGCGGAAGTAGCGCTGCGTGGCGGCCCAGGCCGTGACCGTGTTGACGACGCGGTCGATGAGCTGGCGCACGCTGTGCTCGCGCTGCGGCGTGCCGATGTGCCCGCGGAAGTACTTGCTGACCACGACGTTGGTGGCCAGCTGGCTCCAGAAGGCCGGCACCTCGACGTCCTTCTGCTCGAAGACCGTGCCGCCGCTCTCGTTCTTGATCTCCGCCGACCGCAGCTCCCAGGCGATCTCGTCGTAGGGGTGGACGTCCGGCCGCGTCCAGCGCCGCTCGAAGGTCAGGCCGCGCGTGCCACGGCCGGTGAACACGGCCGGATCGCGCGGGCTGGTGCGCGTGCGCTCATGGCCGGGGGCGGCGGCGGTACGGGCCATCCTGTCATCCTCCCTCTGGTCCGTCGGCCACCCGGCGGGCCCTCGCTGATCACCGGATCGATGCCTCCGCGATAGCTGCGATGGCCGATCCAGAGAGACGACGGAAGGCGCGCCCACCCTCGTCGGCGTGGACCCGGGCAGGGGTCACGTCGCGGCGTCGAGGGTCACGGTCGCGTCGCCCGTAGACCACTGAATCTAGTCCTCGCCACCTGTGCTGTCAAGCCCAAATCGGCCTCCGACCACAATATCTGGTGGCCATGAGCCATTCGTACCACAAGCCATGGTGGCGGGCTCCTTGGCGGCCATGGCCACTCGGCGCAGCCCGGGGATGGCCTGTGGAGCGCGTGTGGGGACCCTGTGGACAGAGGCTGCGAGCGATCCCGCATCCTCGGCGATCCCGGGCGCGGCGCCACAGTATAGAACAGATGTACGAAAGAGATGCAGGTGGGTGCCGGCGCTCCGCGTGCCGGAGCGGTCGCCTCAGTTCAGGCCGCTGTACGCGTGCAGGCCGCTGAAGTACAGGTTGCCGAAGAAGGTGAACATGATGGCCCCGAAACCGATGACCAGGATCAGGGCGGCCGGGCGCCCGGCCCAGCCGCGCGCGGTGCGCGCGTGCAGGTAGATGGCGTAGATCAACCACGTCACCAGCGCCGAGGTCTCCTTGGGGTCCCAACCCCAGTAGCTGCCCCACGCGATGGAGGCCCAGTAGCTGCCCAGGATGATCATGGTGGCGAAGATGGGGAAGCCGATGATGACGGCCCGGTAGGCGACCTCGTCGAGTGTCTTGCGCGTCGGCAGCCAGGCGAAGCGGTCGCTGTCGCCCTGGAGCAGGTAGCCCACGGCGGCCGCGAACGAGACCGAGAAGATGCCGTAGCTGATCATGGCCATCGCCACGTGGATGGTCAGGAGCGGCGCATTGTCCAGGGCGGGCACGAGCGGCTCGAAGGTGGCCACCGTGGTCGAGCCGGGCACCGACAGCGAGAGCAGCAGCGAGAACGCATACAGCAGCAGGAAGGACGCCACGCCGGTCGGGATGAAACCCAGCGAGCGCAGGGGGTAGCGCCGTTGCAGGTACAGGTAACCGCTCGTGATGCCGAAGGCGAAGGCCAGCGAGAACTCGAACATCGAGCCCCACGGGCCACGTCCCACCAGGATCGCGCGCGTGATGAGCGAGAGCGCCAGGAGCACCCAGCCGACCCACGTGCCCACGATGGCCAGCGTGCCGACCGCCGCCGTCTGCTCGGCCCATCGGCTCGCGCCGTCGCCGTCGCCGCCGATGGCCACCGTCAGGCTGCCGCCGGCACCCGCTCCCGCGAGCTGCGCGGGGGCCACGCGGACAGCGGCCACACCGCCCCGCTGGGCCAGCATGGTCGTGTACGCGACGTGGAAGAAGAGCGCGAAGAGCAGGCTCAACCCACCACTGACGAAGAGGTAGAGCGACCTCTGGGCCACGGACCGGCTCCTCTACTCGCGGGTCGGCGAACGCCCTCAGGCGATCGCCGCGCCACCGGTGGGGGGACGGGCCGATGACCGGACCGTCAGGGCATCGACACCCGCGCCCAGGACGTACCTCGTGCCGCACGCGCGGCAGGTCTGCTGACTGGCCGGCCGGAGCGCCCCGTCGACGGGGCAGCGCACGGTCAGTTCGTCGCGGCACACGGTGCAGGTCGTGGCGCGTCCGGGGAACAGCAGCTCGTCGCGGGCGCAATAGGGCGTGCTGGGCGGCACGTCCGCCGTGCCGTCCGGCAGGCGCTCCGGCGCCCACGGGCCGGGCTCGTCGAAGCTCACGTGGGCGCGCCGTGAGATCAGCAGGTGGTGGACCCAGCCGATGCCGACCAGGGTCAGGATGGGGCCCACGACGCCGACCACCAGCAGCAGCGGCAGCCACGCCACGAGGGCCGACCAGTCGGGGCTCAGGAGGACCGTGAGCATGCTCAGGACCCCGTTCCACCAGTCGTTCAAGGCGGCGGCGATCTGGCCCACCGCGGCATTCTAGCGTCGGGGCTGGCATTGGGGAGGCCTGCGGGCTCGATGGCCGACCCGGCCTGAGCGTTCGGCGCGCGCTGCCCTACCATCGGACGGTGCTCCTGCTGGTCGATCTTGACGGGGTCGTATATCGGGGTGACGTGCCCGTGCCCGGCGTGCCTGCCCTGCTGCGCCACCGCGTCGCAGCGGGCGACACGGTGGTCTACGTCACCAACAACTCGCGCTGGCATCGCCGCGCGTACGTCGCGCGTCTGCGCGGCATGGACGCGCCCGTCTCGGACGCGGCCATCGTGACCGCGGCACGGGCGACGGCACTGGCCCTGGTCGAGGCCGCGGCACCGACCGCGGGACCGGTCATGGTCTTCGGCGGACCGGGCCTCGCGCAGGAGGTGCGCGACGTCGGGCTGCGGACCGTCGCGCCCAGCCCGCACGGGCTGGCGGCACGTCCGGACGTGGTCGTCGTCGGCGTCGACTTCGCGCTGACCTACGAGCGCCTCAGCATCGCTGCCGAGGCGGTCCGCCGCGGGGCCCGCTTCGTGGCCACGAATCGCGATCCGATCTTTCCCACGCCCGACGGCCTCGCCGCCGGCGCCGGTTCGATCGTGGCCGCCCTGGTGGTCGCCGCCGGACGCGAGCCCGACCTGGTCGTCGGCAAGCCTGAGCCGGGCCTCTTCCTCGAGGCTGCCCACATGGCCGGGATCCCGGCCGACCAGGCCGTCGTCATCGGTGACGGCCTTCTCACGGACATCGCGGCCGCCCGTCGCGTCGGCGCCCGATCCGTGCTGGTGCTGACCGGTGTCACGACGCCGGCCCAGGCGGACCTGGTGACCGACGGCCCGCTCGCGCCGACCGCGATCGCGGCCGACGCGGCCGGCCTGGCGGCCATCCTCGACCGGTTCAGCCGGACCGACCCCTGATCCGGGCGGCCGGCCCCGGGGCCGCGGGGTTGCGCCGGCTGGCCGCGACCGGTCCCCAGGCGGTGTGCCCGGGCTGTCCGGCCACGGCGGTCTTTGCGCTCACCAACAGGGTTGGTGCGCAACGCGTTACAGGTGCCAGGTCTTCGCGCTCACCAACCGGGTTGGTGCGCAACGCCTTGCAGGTGGCCGGTGCGGGCGGCGGTCAGACGTCCTGAGCACGGGATCGGAGGCTCATGCCGTCGGATCACGCCCAGGACGGTGCCCCGACCCGCGCCGCACCAAGCATCTTGGTAGGAAGCAGGCAGCCCTGTCCCGGCCCGCGCCGCACCTGGCATCTTGGTAGGAAGCAGGCAGCCCTGCCCCGGCCCACGCTGTACCTGGCTGGCCCAGCCTGCGGCGTGCGCTCCGCCGCCCGGCGCCGCTCTGGCGCCTGGCCACCCCGAGCGAGCACCAACGGTCGATCAGCGAGCACCAACCGTCGATCAGCGAGCACCAAACCGTCCAGCGGGCACCAAACCGTCCAGCGGGCACCAAACCTCAACCAGCGAGCATCGGCTCGGTGGCGGCAAAGGCGTCGAACGCGCGCCGCAGCCGGTCGCGCAGGCCCGGTTCGTGGGCCAGGAAGGCCGCCTCGACAGCGTGTCGATCGATGGCCCACAGCTCGGCCGGTGACAGGCCCAGCCGGTCCAGGGCCGTCGCGTACTCGCGGGTCAGCGTCAGGTCGCTGACCGTTCGATCATCGGTGCTCAGGGTGACGGCCACGCCAGCCCGGGCCAGACGGGGGAGGGGATGGTCGGTCAGGTGCGCGACCAGGCCGGCCTGCCAATTGCTGGAGGGGCAGAGGTCGAGGGTGATGCCGCGTGCCCGCAGTTCGGCCATCAGCGCGGGGTCGTCGGCCGCCGGCGCGCCGTGGGCGATGCGGTCCGGTCGCACGACGAGGGCGCGCCGCACCTGCGCCGGCCCGCCCCACTCGCCCGAGTGGACGGTGATGCCGAGGCCGCCAGCACGAGCGATGGCGAATGCCCGCCGGTGCGTCGCGACGTCGGGGTACGCGGCCTCCGGTCCGGCCAGGTCGAAGCCGACCACGCCCTCGCCGGCGGCGGCCACCGCCGCGCGCGCCACCGCCGCGCTGGCCGCGGCCGGGCCCGACCGCATCGCGACAGCGATGAGTCGGACTTCCACGTCGCCGCCCGCCGCTCGCACCCGCTCCGCGCCCTGTCGGGTGCCACGGGCGACCGCGGCGATGACCTCGGGCAGCCGCAGGCCGCCCCGCACGTGCAGGCTCGGCGCCCACCGCACCTCCGCATACCGCGTGCCATCGGCCGCCACGTCCTCCACCAGTTCCGCCGCGACGCGGGCCAGGGCTTCGCCGTCCTGCAGGAGAGCGAGGGGCAGGTCGAAGGCTCGCAGCAACTCCGCCTGATCGCGGCAGGGCATCGGCGCGACCAGGCGAGAGCGCAGGTCGGCGACCGTCACGCCGCGCTCGATGACGCCTCGCGCCTGACCCAGCTCCAGCGCGGTGGCCGGCCGCAGCGAGCCGTCGAGATGCAGGTGCACCTCGGCCTTGGGCCAGCGGGCAAGGAGACCGTCGGCCGGGTCAGCGCGCATGGCAGCGGCGATGGTAGTCGAGACGGCCGGGTAGACTGCCGCCGATGGCCAGCGGCGCGGCAGGACGGATCGTGCGAGGCGCTGCCTGGTTGTCGGTCGCCGCGATCATCTCGCTGGGCGCGTCCGGCCTGGTGGCCGGGGCCTCCCTGCCCCCGACCGATGCCGCCCGGCCCGAGCTGACGGCCCGCGGCGATGCGGCCGTGGCGCCGGGCCTGGCCACGCTCCGGACAGGCCTCATCGATCTCCAGGGCCAGGTGAGCGGCTTGTTGGGCACCGGCGAGCAGGTGCTGGTCGATCTGGCGGCGATGACCAGCGACACCGTCACGGCCACCCAGGTCGCGGACGACCTCCAAGAGGGCGACCGTGAGCTGTTGACGATCGAGACCAATGCCCAGGCGCTTCAGGCGGCGTACGCCCAACTACCCTACGACGCCTCGTCGGACCACATCAGCGGCAGCACGAAAGGGCGCCTGGCGTCGATCCGCCAGGCGCTCGACACCGTCGCGCCGGTGACGGCGGACTGGCAGGCTGTGTCCACCCACGCCACCGTCGCCGCCCGGCTCTTCACGCTGATGCGCCAGCACGTGGCGGCCGCGAGCCAAGCGGTCATGCTGGCGTCCGACAAGGATGCGTCGGGCCGGACCAAGGTGCCCGACCTGGCCGGCGCCTTGGCCGCGCTGGACCAGGCGGCGGCCATCCTGACCCAGGCCGGGTCGATCAGGGATCAGCTCGTCCCGACCACCGACATGAGCACCTACGACCAATGGGTCGCGCTCCACCAGGCCTACGAGGCCGCCCTGGGTCGGTACCTGCGGGCCGCGCAGACGACCAGCGACTCGCGTGTGCTCACGCCGCTCTTCGAGCAGCAGAAAGCTGCCTACCTTCGCCTGCCCACCACCACGGCGCCGCTGGTGGCGATCCTCGACGACCTCCAGGCGACCGGCTTGACCGACGGCGTGGCCGCGCTGCAGCGCATCAGCGCGTCGCTGGTCGACCTCGCGCAGGTAGACTAGCCGCCTGATCCCCGGCGGGCCGCTGCGGCGTCTCCCCGCCCCATGT
>JBIOID010000072.1:0-8417 GCA_044449585.1 Candidatus Limnocylindrales bacterium | reverse complement strand
TGGGAGCCCGACAGCGATGGAGACCCCGTCCAGATCCGCGCCGGCGATGGCGCGTCCAGCCCTGCTGGCGGTGGCCGCCGCGGCCGTTCTGATGCTGTTCTCGCTGGCGCCGGCCATGGGTGCCAGCGGCGCGGCTTTCCCGCGCCAGCCTGAAGAGCCCAGCTGCGCGGTCGGGGCCGTCTGCGGCACAGATATGCCCAGCAGTTCGGCGTCGGAGCAGCCGACGCCCAGCGGCAGCGGATGCTTCGATGTCACGGGCAAGCCGACCGACTGTCCGACCGAGTCGGCGACGCCCACCGAGTCATCGCCACCCACCGAGTCATCGACCCCCACGGACTCCGCCACGCCGACCGGCTCGACCGAGGCGAGTGACTCTGCCACGCCGACCGGCTCGGCCGATGCGTCGAGCAGCGTCGGCGTCACCCCGCCCGCCACCGATACGAACAGCACCTCCGGCGGCTCGGGCAGTGCTCTGGCCCTGGCGCTCGTGACGCTCAGCTTGGGTGCGGGCGGCATGGTCGTGATGAGCACCCGTCGGGGCGCCCGCCGGCGCCGCTGATCCGGGCCGGGGCGAACCCGGCAGGAGCGCACGTCGACCACTCGGGCGCGACCCTCATCGGGCCGCGCCCGTCGCGTGCGTCACAGCCCCGCTGGTACGATGGCGGGCGACGCCCCTCACCTCGGCCGATCACCGGGGTGATGCGTCGGTTTGCCCAGGGAGGACAGCGTGCCCCTCGAGTTCCTGAAGCGCGGCAGTGGCAAGGGACCTTCGCCATCGGCTGAACCGGCCCCGGAGGAGATCACCGCCCAGGACTACGCGGTGCGGCTCAACTACCACGGCAAGTCCAGCGAGGGCGTGCGCATGACGGCGGGCCCCAACGCCCGTCGCGAGCTGCCGGGCATGCTCCTGGGCCTGACGGAGAACGAGATCGAGGTGATCGAGCCGCTGCCGGTCGAGTTCTCGGAGGCGGCGCCGTACATCACGCACCCGTCCGAGGCGATGCAGTGGATCAACGCCCATCACGGCTCCTCGCCCATCGCGCGTCATGCCATCAGTGTCCTCGAGACGGTCGGTGCGCTCGACCTGGCGTTCGACACGTTCGTGGTCACGCTCCTTGACGGGGAGACGGATACGAGCGGCTACCCCGAGTACAACGCCATCGTGGGCGGCGTCGCCTCGCATTGGGATGAGGCGACCGGCGACATGATCGTGCGCGCCTTGACGGGCTGGGGCGGCAAGGGCGTGCGCGGCGATACCGATCGCTCGGCCACGCGCATCCTCGCCGGCCTGCTCTCCAACGTCCTGGCCAGCCAGTACGCGATCGGCCTGACACCGCTCGAACGGCCGGTGCCGGCGGCCGGGCGCGGCGGCCTGGTGTGCGCCCACTGCGGGTTCGCGTCCGGTCACGAGCGGGCCTTCTACTGCCCCAAGTGCGGCATGCGCCTGCTGCGCGGCTGAACCAGCGGGATAGCGTGCCGTTCTACGACTACGTCTGCCAGGCCTGCGGACGCCGCATCGAGGTCATGCACAGCCTCCACGCCACCGGGCCCGCGCGCTGCGACGCGTGCGGCGGGGCATTGCGACGCGCGATCTCGCCGGCGACCATCCACTTCAAGGGGTCCGGTTGGGCGAAGATGGACGCTCGCGCACAGGCCGGGAAGGCGAGTGCCGCGGCGGCCAAGGCGACCGCCGCGACCGGGGAGGGGAGCGACGCGGGGGCCGATCAGGGCCGCGAGTCCCAGGAGGCCGCCGCGCCGGACGGCGCTGGGGCGACGACGACCACGGCCGCGACCGAGGGCGGCAAGGCGGGCGAACCAGGCGCCAAGGCCGCCACGCCGTCGCGCCCCGAGGGCACCCCGCCCGTGAAGACCCGGGCCTGACGCATGCCACGCCCAGCCTCCGACTGGATCACCCTTGCCGAGGCGGCGGAGATCTTCGCCGCCTCGAACATCCCCATCAGCACGAGTACGCTAGGCCGGTGGACGAGGACCGGACGCCTGCAGAGCATCCGGCCGGGTCGCCGGATCTTCGTACGGCGGGCGCAGATCCGGAGCATGCTTCGGCCGCGACGGCGAGGCGCGGTGCCGGCCCGGCAGCTGACGGCCGGCCTGTTCCAGGACCTGGAGGGGTAGGTCGCCTCACCGACGCGGTGAGCCGGCGACTGCGCCACTGGCGCCGTCGAGCCCTCGTGGCGACCGCGCCGATCTGGCGCCGGCCGTTGATCATCCAGCTGCGGCAGGCGTCCTCGGATTTCGGTCACGCGGGCGGCGGGATCCTGGCCGCGGGCCTGGCGTACCGCGCCTTGTTCGCGGCGCTCACCCTGGTCCTGTTCGCGGCCGGGTTGCTGGCCGTCCTGATCCATGACCCTGAGCGCAGGGCGGCCCTGTTCGATGCGCTCGTCAACGGGCTGCCCGGCCCGTTGTCGCCTTCGCTCAAGGCGAGCGTCGATGCCCTCGCGGAGGCAGGCCTCACCATCGGGCTGATCGGCCTGGTCGGGTTGTACTGGGGCGCCAGCTCGGTCTACGGTGCCATCGACCAGGCGATCATCCTGGTCCTGCCGGGCGGCGTGCGGCGCAGTGGCTTAGATCGGCGGGTGCGCGGTCTCGTCACGATGGCGGCGCTGATCGTCGTGGTCGGGGTGTCGCTGCTGCTGCCCACGGTGTTGCCGGTCGTCGGTGTCGATGCCAGCGGCGACCTGTGGAACCGGGTCGCGGGACCGCTCGTGGCGCTCGTGCTGATGGTCGCGCTGGCCTACGCCGGGTACCGCTTCATCCCGACCGATCCACCGTCGCGCCGCGACGCGTTCCCGCCGGCTGTGCTGGCAGGCGCCGCGATGAGCCTGTTGACCACGTTCTTCGCCCTGCTGGCGCCGTTCCTGGTCAGCCAGCTCGCGGTGTACGGCGTGGTCGCCTCATTCCTGGCCGCGCTGGTGTGGCTCAACTACCTGGGCACGTTCTTCCTGATCGGGGCCGCCTGGGCGCGTGCCCGGCGGGACCAACGCCGGAAGGCCGCCCGGGCTCAGGGCGTCTGACGTGAGCCGCAGCGGCGGCAGAAGTGAGCCGAAGCCGAGAGGGGCAACCCACAGCTGACGCAGGCCTGGACACCCGACCCGGGCCGGAGGACGACGTCGGCGGTCGAGGCGTCCCAGATGCTGGCATTCGTGCGGGCGGCGAACCATGGCGCCGGCTGGACCTCCCGGGCGATGGCGGGGGGTGGCAGGGGCGGTGGTTGCGGTTGCCCGCCGTCGGGCGCGACCATGTCCCACCCCGGCAGGCGCGAGGGGCTGCGTTGCACGTCGCCGCCGACGGGCGGCGGGAAGATCGGCGTCGGTGCGGCTGGCTGGGGCGTCGGCACGACCGGCTCGGGCGTCGGCAGGACCGTTTCAGCGGCGAGCGGTTCGACGGCCGCGGGTTCGGCGGCGAGGGGCTTCGGCTCCTCGGCGGGCTCCGGGGCCGCGACCGCCAGGGCGGCCGGCTCGATCGCCGGTGCGGGCTCCCCGGGCGGGGTTGCAAGGGCGGTGGTCTCAGGTTCGACGGCTGGGGCGGCCGATCCTGGCGCCGCCACCGACGTGTCCGCGGCCGCCGCGTCATCGGAGGCGCGGGTCGCCGTCGTGGCCAGCAGGTACTCCTCCAGCGATGGCCGGGGCGCTGCTTCTGCCGCCTCGGCTTCGAGATCGTCCGGCTCGGCCCCCGCGAGGAGCGGCGTCGCCTCCACAGCCGGCGGTGCAACGGCCTCGTCGGGCGCGGCCTCGGTGGCGATCGGTTCATCGACGGTCGGCGACTCGGCTACCGTGTCCATCTCGCCGGCAGCGAGCGCTGGGACCGCGGCATCACCGACCTCCGGCACATAGGCGGCGTCGAGGGGCCATGCCTCGATGGGCGTTGGTGTCGCAGGACCACTGACGAGCAGGGCGTCCAGGCGGCCGGCACCGTCGACGGCGGCGGCCGCCCATGCTCCGGCGGCCGGTTCGATGTGCCCGGGGGCCGGGGCGCAGCTCAGGCAGCGACCCTCGCCCTCGTTCCAGCAATCGCGACAGGTGTATTGCCGGCAGTCCATGCAGAAGTTGAAGGTCTGGTGGAACGCCTCCAGCTGGAGCGCCGTCCGCTCGCGATCCTCGTCGCGTTCGCCCTCCGCCAGGGCCGTCTCCAGCGAATCGTCGGACATGACGAAGTGCTTGAGTCCGCGCGCCAGCACGCGCGCCTTCTTGAGACTCGGCCGGCGCGTCTCGGGCTCCCCGGATTCAAACGTGTACCGGGTGCCGCAACGTTCACAGAATGATTCGGTCAGGAGTTCGGACATGGTCCCCAGGCGCTGCGCGGGTGGCTGCCGCGACGAGGGCTCGCCACGGGACCACAGAGTATAGACAGGGGTGCAACGCGCTCTCGTGCGGGGGTACTGTCGGCGCGCGGTGATGGTCCGGGGGCCTCTGCTACGCTTGGCGACCCCATGGCCCGTCCCCTGCTGGCCCTTGAGCGCTTCTTCGAACGGCTGCTCGAGCGTCCGATGGCGCGACTCTTCCGGGCCCCTCTTCAGCCGATCCAGCTCCAGCGGCGCATCGAGCGCGCGATGGAGGGCCAGCGGCGTCTGAGCGCCGATCGGACGTACGTGCCCAACCGGTACGTCGTGCGCTTGTGCGCCGCCGACCTGGCTGCCTTCGCGGGTTACCGCGAGGCCCTCGAGGTCGACCTGGCGGCCGCCGTGACGGCCAACGCGCGGCAGCGCGGCTACGCGCTCGTGGAACGGGCCGTGGTCATCCTGCGCGAGGACCGGTGGCTGGTGACCGGCGCGATCGCCGTCGATGCCGCCTTCGAGACCGTGGCCGCGCCGACCGCGCGCGGCGGGACGACGGGTGCCGGGGCCGATGGCCATACGGCTGTCCTCGCGACGGCCGATCTGAGAGCAGGCCGGCCGGCCATGAGCCTGCTCGTGCGTGAACCAGGGGCGCGCACGCGCGAGGTCAACCTGAGCGGTCCCGCGCGGATCGGGCGGGCCCCGGACAACGACCTTGTGCTGGCCGACGCCGGCGTCTCCCGGGTGCACGCGCGCATCGCTCCGCAACAGGGGGCGTGGATCTTCCAGGACCTGGGCAGCAGCAACGGCTCGTTCCTGAACGGGCACCGGGTGACAGAGGTCGCGCTGGGCCGCGGCGACGAACTGCGGCTGGGTGAGACACGGCTGACCGTCGGCCAGGATCCCTGAACGGCGGTGTCGTCGTTCGACCTCCTCGTGTGGCTGCTGCGCCTTTCGTTCCTGGGACTGCTCTACCTGTTCCTGGCCCTGCTCGCGCGGGGACTGCTGCGTGACCTGCGCCGGGCGACCAGTCGAGCGGCGCAGGCACCGGGCGCGGTCGTCGTGATGGCCACCGCCGGTGCGCGACCGGCGCTGGGGGCCAGGATCAAACTCGACACGATCAGCACCATCGGACGGGATGCCGACAACACCGTCGTGGTCGACGATCCCTTCGCCTCGGCACGCCACGCCCAGCTGACGTATCGGGGACGGGTCTGGTACGTCGAGGATCTGGGCAGTACGAACGGGACGATGCTGAACGGTCGACCGGTCGTCGCCGCCCAGCCGCTCGGCTATGGCGACGAGGTGGCCATCGGCCAGACGCGCGTCCGCCTCGAACGGACGGCGGGTTCGTGACGTCCTTCGGGCTCGCCGCGCCGGCGCGAGCCGGCTCGCGCACCGCCGCGGGACGGTTGCGCGGGGCCGCGGCCGGCATTCGGCCTCGTCGGCGAGGACAGGAGACGGCCCTGCTGGTGGCGGCGGCCGCGGCGCTGGCCGTCGGGTGGCTGGGCCTGGCTACGACCGAGGCAGATCGCCTGACCATCGGCGATCCGTCGCTGCTGGTCATCTACCTGGTGGTGGCCGTCTCCATCCACGGCCTCTTCATCGTCACCGGACGGCGCACCGACCAGGTGCTCTTCCCCGTGGTCGTGCTGCTGGGCGGCATCTCGCTGCTGTTCATGGCGCGCCTGCCGCCTGACCTGGTGACGCAGCAGCTGGGGCCATTCGGGCTCCTGACGCTGGCGCCGCTGCAGCTGCTGTGGCTGACGCTGAGCCTGGGCACGATCGGTGTGCTGGCCGTGGTGGCGCGCAACGACAGCTGGCTGCGCAGTTACAAGTACACCTGGGCGGCGGCCGGGGTGAGTCTGCTCGTGCTGGTGTTCCTGTTCGGTCAGGAGGTCAACGGGGTGCGCCTGACCTTGCGCCTGGGGCCGCTGGCCGGTCAGCCCTCCGAGTTGCTCAAGATCATCCTGGTCGTCTTCCTGGCGGGCTACCTGGCCGAGAACCGTGCCCTGCTGGCCGCCACGAGCCTGCGCCTGGGACCGCTCGATCTGCCGCCGCTGCCCTACCTGCTGCCGATGCTCGCGATGTGGGGCATCGCCCTGGCGGTCGTCGTCGTGCAGCGTGACCTGGGTGCCGCCCTGCTCTTCTTCGCGGTCTTCCTGTGCCTGCTCTACATCGCCACCCAGCGGCGCTCGTACGTCGTGTTCGGGCTGCTGCTGGCGGTGGTCGGCTCGATCGTGCTCTACGCGGTCGAGGCGACCGTGCGCGTACGGGTCGCCATCTGGCTGGACCCCTTCTCGGACGCACTGGGGGCCGGCTTCCAGATCGTGCGCGGGCTGTACGCATTCGGGCGCGGTGGCCTGCTGGGTACCGGCCTGGGCGCCGGTCTGCCATCCGTCGACGGCAGCCTGGCCGTGCCGGCGTTGCCGACCGACTACGTGTTCGCCGGCCTGGCCGAGGAGCTCGGCGCCGCCGGGGCGATCGCCCTGCTGGGGCTGTACCTCGTCATCGCCGAGCGCGGGCTGCGCATCGCGGCGCGCGCGGCGGATGACTTCCGGGCGCTGCTGGCGGCGGGCCTGACGCTGGTGCTCGTGCTCCAGGCCGCCTTGATCATGGCCGGCGACCTCAAGCTCGTGCCGCTCACCGGGGTCACCCTCCCGTTCGTGGCCTACGGGGGCTCGTCCTTGCTGGGCAGCGGCATCTGCGTCGGCCTGCTGCTGGCCCTCAGTGACAGCGGGGTCGAGGCGCCCGCCCCACCGCCGGCCATGTCTCGTGGGCAGCGCCTGCGCGGGGGTGGGCGTGCGGCCCTGGGGCGGCTGGAGCGGGCGGTTCGATGAGTCGCGGCACGGCCCCGCGGCTGGAGCGAGGCATCGCGCGCATGGCCCTGGTGGTCATCGCGTGCTACGGCCTGGTCGCGCTGGGTGTGGGCTACTGGCAGGGTCTCCGGGCGCAGGCCCTGACCGATGATCCGGGCAACCCCCTCATCGCGAGCCTGCGTGCCGGCCCGCGCGGCGAGATCCTCGACGCCCGCGGCACCGTCCTGGCGCAGGACGCGACGGTCGGCGGCGTCCGCGTCCGCCGCTACCCGCAGCCGGCCGCGGAGCCGGCCGTCGGGTACTGGAGCCCGAGCCTCGGCGCGGCCGGCCTCGAGCTGAGCTACGACCACGAGCTGGCGGGGCTGACCGGCGCTTCGCCCGTGGACGCGCTGCTGCGCAAGTTCGGGGCGCCGGCGGGCACGCCGCTCAACGTGGTCACGTCGCTCGACATGCGGCTGCAGGCGGACGCGGTCCGCCTGCTCGGCGCGCAGAAGGGCGCCATCGTGGCCATCGAGCCGAGCACCGGCCGGGTCCTCGCCCTGGCCAGTAGCCCAACCTTCGATCCCAACAAGGTCGTGGCGCCGGCCACGGGCGCCGCCTACATGGCCGGCCTGTCCGCGGCCGGTAACGCGGCGCCGCTGCTCGACCGGGTGACGCAGGGCCTGTACACGCCGGGTTCGGTGTTCAAGATGGTGACCGCCATCGCGGGCCTGGGGTCCGGCACGATCACGGCCGACACCACGTACGCCGACCAGCCGGGCGAGGAGGCGACAGGCTTCCTGGTCGATGGCTACCGGGTGGTGGACGGGCACCATCCGTTCACGGGCACGACGGCCGTCGATCTGATCCAGGCGACCGAGGTGTCATGCAACATCTACTTCGCGCACGTCGGCCTGGCGACCGGCGGGGCGCAACTGCGTGACTGGGCCCGGCGGCTGGGCTTCGAGGCGCCCATCCCGTTCGACCTGCCGACCGCCATCAGTCAGGTCACCGCCGGCACGGGACCCGGCGACGGCTTCGTCGACGATGTCGAGCTGGCCAACGCGTCCTACGGGCAGGGCACCACGTACGTGACACCGCTGCAGATGGCGCTCGTGGCGGCGACCATCGGCGATGGCGGGACGCTCATGCAGCCGACCATCGTGGACTCGGTCCAGACGCCGGACGGGACGGTCGTGCAGCGCCAGTCACCGCAGGTCTGGCGGCAGGTCCTGCCCACGGCCGAGGCGCAGGTCCTGCGCGTGGCCATGACGGGCGCCGTGGAGAGCGCCTGGGGCAAGCCGTTCGCCGGCAGCGCCGCCATCCCG
>JBIOID010000071.1:0-8418 GCA_044449585.1 Candidatus Limnocylindrales bacterium | reverse complement strand
TCATAGCGCACGTCGTCCAGGCTCAGGGGCGGCTCGGGCGCCCCCCCGACATGCCGCCACATCCCCGACGCCGCCTCGAACCGGTACTGCGGCAGGAGCCGCCAGCCATCGGCGGCCACTAGTTCGACCGCCTCGAGGATGTAGTCGAACACCGCCTCCGAGATGAAGTAGTTGAAGTTGACGCGCACCCAGCCGGGCTTGATGCCCTCACAACCCCGGCCGATGGCTCGCTCGAACTGGTGCGAGGTCTCGAGATCGATGCCCAGGAGGCGATGGCCGTAGGGCCCGGCGCACGAGCAGCCGCCGCGCGCCTGGATGCCGAACAGGTCGTTCAGCAGCGCCACCACGAAGTTGTGGTGCAGGTAGCGCTGCCGGTAGCGCACCACGAACGAGACGATGGACAGGCGCTCGGCCTCCAGGTTGCCCAGGACCTCGATCTGCGGATGCTGACGCCAGCGTGCGATGGCCCGGCTGATGAAGGACGTCTCGCGCTCGCGGATGGCGTCCACGCCGACGGCTGCCTTGAGCTGGAACGCGAGGCCGGCCCGGATGGACTCGATGATGGCCGGCGTGCCGCCCTCCTCGCGCTGCTCGATGTCGGCCAGGTAGACGTGCTCGGTCGGGTTGACGTACGCGACCGTCCCGCCCCCGGGCACGCTCGGCACCCGGTTGCGGAAGTGCTCGCGCCGGGCGACCAGCACGCCTGGCGTGCCCGGGCCCCCGATGAACTTGTGGGGCGAGAGGAAGATCGCGTCCTTGTAGTCGAGCGCATCGTCCGGCCCGTGGCCGACGGGGCCCATCTCGATCGCGACATAGGGCGCCGCCGCCGCATAGTCCCAGCACGAGAGCGCGCCGTGACGGTGCAGCAGGATGCTCACCGCGCGCGCGTCGCTGAGGATGCCCGTGACGTTGGAGGCGGCCGAGAAGCTGCCGATCTTGAGCGGCCGGGCGGCATGGCGCTCCAGCTCGGCCTCCAGGCGGGCCAGGTCGATATGTCCGTCGTGGTCCTCGCCGATGGTCACGACATCGGCGATCGACTCGCGCCACGGCAGCTCGTTGGAGTGGTGCTCGAACGGCCCGATGAAGACGACCGGCCGTTCGTCCGGCGGGATGCGGTCGAGGAGGTGATAGCGGCGGTCGAGGTCGGCCGGCAGGCGCAGGTTGAGCACATCGACGAAGCGGTTGATGGCGGTCGTCGAGCCCGAGCCACAGAAGACCACGGCATGCGCGTCGGTCGCGCCGACACCCGCGCGGATCAGATCTCGCGCATCCTCGCGGAAGCGCGACGTCTGCAGGCCCGTACCCGACGACTCGGTGTGCGTGTTGGCGTACAGCGGCAGGACGGCCTCGCGCAGGTAGTCCTCGATGAACGAGAGCGAGCGCCCGGAGGCGGTGTAATCGGCATAGATCACCCGCCGGGTCCCGAACGGGCCGGCGACCGCCTCGTCGTCGCCGATGACGCTCGCGCGGATCGTCTCGATGAGAGCGGCCGAGGCGTCGTTCACGGCCGCGTCTCGCGCAGCGCCTGCCGCGTCAGGTCGTACGCACGCGCATGATCGCCCGCGTCGGCGGCCAGCTCGGCCAGGTCGGTGAGCACGTCCTGGAGCTGGCCGCGGCGGCCGTGGCGACGAGCCACCCGGGCCGTCGCTTCCAGGGCGACCGCGGCGCCCTGCGGGTCGCCCGCCGCGCGCCGAGCCCGTCCGATGGTCAAACCTGCGCTGACCTCCGCCTTGTGGTTGCCGCTGGCGCGCGCATGCGCCTGGGCCTGGGTGGCCAGTTCGAGGGCGGCCGCGACCTGGCCGTCGGCCATCTCCAGCTGGGCGGATGTCTCGAGGGCGTGCGCCAGCAGCCGACGGTCATCGGCCGCCACGGCGCGCTGGACCGCCGACCGCGCATAGCCCCGCGCCCGTTCGCGGTCCCCGAGAGCCAGGTGGACGAGGGCCAGCTCGTTCTCCATGGCCGCCCGCTCCAGGTCGCCCGCGGCGGCGCGCAGGAGGGCCAGGCTGCCGGTGCCCTGGGCGACCGCGCCGTCGAGATCGCCCAGCTGCCGATAGGTGTCCGCCAGGCCGTGCATGAAGGCGGCGCGGCGGCGATCGTCCAGGGTCGGGAGCGCGCCGCGCGCCTCCTCGAGGTAGGCCAGGGCGCGTTCAGCGTGGCCCTCGCGCGACTCGAGGGCGCCGAGCGCGATGAGGGCTCGCACGCGCAGATCGGGGTCCGTCGAGGCATCCGTCCGGCCAACCTCGACGAGGGCCCGGAGAAGCGACCGCGCCTCATCCGCCGCGTCCATCTGATAGGCCGCGCAGGCCTGCCAGTAGCGGGCCTCCGGCACGCGATCGGCGAGGCCGAGTCGTTCGAACAGGCCGGCCGCCTCGACCGCCGCCGGTAGCGCCTCGCGCCCGCGATCGAGGCGGCAGAGCGCCTCTGCGAGACCGCTCAGCGAACGTGCCCGGGCCGCCCCGGCCGCGCCGGCGGCGAGGAGGGCTCGGTGGCTCTCCACGGCGACGCTCCAGGCACCCTGCGCCAGGGCGAGGTCGGCCTCGATCAGCCGCCAGGCGCGGTCATCGGCGCTGCCTAGCAGGCCCGCCGTCGAGATCGCGAGGCGCCGGGCGAAGTACTCCAGCGCGGTGACCGACGGTTGGGCCAGGCCGTGCTCGAGGGCCGACACGTGGGCCTTGGTGTAGTGGTCGCCCGCCAGCTCCGCCTGCGTCAGCCCAGCCTGGAGGCGGGCTCGGCGCAGCCGCGTGCCGAACCCGTCGGCGCCCACCGAGGGCGGCGCGTGGCGCGGCCGGGAAGCGGTGCGTGGCACGCGCCGAGTATAGCCCCGGTCGTGTGACATTTGACCGGGCGGCGGCGCAACCACGGGATAAGGCAGCCGTGAGCGCCGGCCAAGAGCGGGCTGGCTCAATAGCCCACAGCGGGCTCGAGCGGCGAGTCCCATCAGGAAGGAGAGCAGCGATGCTCCGTCATCGATTCCATCGCGTGCGGGTCGCGGCCACCGGGCTGCTGTTGGGCGGCCTTCTCGTCGTCATGAGCGTCGCGGCCGTCTTCGCCGACAGCACGGGGCCGCCCTTCCCGCGCTGAGCCATCGCCCGCCGGCCGTCGTGGCGCGTCGTCGCGGCGGCCGCGGGCACGAGCGCGGCCGGCCGAACCGTGACCTCTGCGGGGCGTCAGGCTGGTGCGCCGGTCCCGTTCTCGAACGGGTCCGGCCCGGGATCGTCACCGGTCGCGACGACGGCCAGGCGGGCCAGGTAATTGCCCCAGCCCTGGTCATGCTGCGCCACGGCGGCGGCCGGGAGCCCCGAATGGCGCAGGTGCAGCACCGTCTCTGCTCCGTCGGGCACGAGCGTGATCTCGACCAGGGACGAGCCGGGCGGCACGTTCGGGTCGCCCTCCCAGCCCCAGCTGAACACGACGCGGCGCGGCGAGTCGACGAGGTGGTACTCGCCCAGGGCGATGCCGCCCGGCATGACCACGCGGTAGATGCCACCCGGTCGGGCGTCGAGTTCAGCCTCGCGCCCCTTCCACTGGCGGTACAGATCGGGCTGGGTCAGAAAGGCGAAGACCGTCTCCGGCCGCGCCCGGATGCGCTTCTGGACCTCGATCGCGTCGGCGGTCGGGCTGACGAAGGTCATGAGCCCCCTCGCTGCGCGGCCTCGGCCAGCTCGGCCAGCACGTCGAGGCGCTCCGTCCACATGGCACGCACCACGTCGGCCAGGGGGCCGAGGGCGCGCTGGTCGGCACGATACCAGCGCCGCGTCCCCTCACGTCGTTCGGTGATCGCGCCGGCCTGCCGCAGCACGCCCAGGTTCTGGGAGATGGCCGGCCAGCTCACGTCGAAATGGCGGGCGATCTCCCCGGCGGGCAACTCCCGATCCCACACGAGCCGCAGGATCTCGGCGCGCCGCGGGCTCGCGACGGCGCGCACCATGGTCGACTGCATGGCCATAAGTTAAGCAGAAACTTCAGGATTGACAAGGGGGTCGCCTGGCGCCACAGTTAAGGGACCACTTAAATATAGTGGTCCGCAGCACCACGCAGGAGGCGACTCATGACGGCAGCCAAGGTCATCCACGTCGAGGTCACGGGCAAGGACGGCGCAGCGTTGCAGCGCTTCTATAGCCAGGTCTTCGGCTGGACGCTTGACACCAGCAATCCCGGTGGCTACGGGATGGCCCGCGGCGTGGGCGAGGACGACTTCACCGCCGGCGTCGGCGCCACGCAGGACGGTTCGGCCGGCGCCGCCACGTTCTATGTCCACGCAGAGGATCCACAGGGCACCCTGCGCAAGGTCGAGTCGCTCGGCGGGCGCGTGATCATGCCTCTGACGGAGGTCTCCCCGGGCACGACCATCGCCCTCTTCTCCGACCCGGAGGGTCACGTCGTCGGCCTGATGTAGGCCTCGTCCAGAGCCCTCAGGCGCCCGGGTCGGTCTCGGCCCGGGCGCTTTGGATCCTGGACCACTTCGGCGCGCGCGGCCGCCCGCTCAGGGCAGCTGGCTGACGCTCCACACCTGGTTCAGCACGTAGCGCCCGTCGGTGGTCGGGTCGGTGAGGTTCGGCTGGGCCTGATCGAGCACGACATACGGGTGCAGGCGGGCCTGGACCAGCGTCGTCCCGTAGAACGTCAGCTCGACGACGACGCCCTCCATCGTCTGGCGGCTCCAATCCTGGCCGAACAGGAAGTTGCCGTGGCTGCCGATGACGAACTGCTGGCCACCGTCGGTCCCCCGCGTGATCGAGACGGCGGACGCCCAGTGGGTGCCGCTGCCCAGGACATCGTCGGCGCCGTCGGCGAAGAACATCGCGCGCTGCGCCAGCTCCTGCTTGGTGAAGCCGGCGTGGTACTCCGGCCAGCCCCACTGGGGCATCGCGAAGACCACGTCGGCCTTGCTGCGCGCGAGGGCCAGCGAGGTCTTGACGTTGGCCGCCGTGAGGGGTGCCATGCCGGGATGGCCGGGGCCCGCGCCCGATGACCCCGCGATGTCGTCCCACCCGACGAAGGCGAAGCGCACGCCGCGCACGTCGACCACGGCCGGGGCCAGGGCGGAGGTCAGGTCCAGGCCGGCGCCCGTATGGGCGATGTGGTTGGCGTCGAGGATCTTGAGCGTCTGGCGCACGCCGTTCGTCCCTGCGTCCGTGATGTGGTTCGAACCGAGGGTGACCACGTTCACGCCGGCCGAGGCAAGGAGGGGCCCGACCGTGGGATCGACGTTGAAGACCGTGCCATGGGGGTGGTACACGAACCCGGCCAGCATGGGGCACTCGAAGTCGTTGGCCGTGATGTCGGAGTCACTGACCAGCGCCTTCACGGACCCCGCCTGGCCCGTGCGTACGGCCGCGACCACCGGCCAGCCATTGCCGGTGGGACCGCTGAAGCGCGTGTCCATGTGCGTGCCGGTGTAGCGGGCGAAACCGCCGTCGAGGGTCCACGGCCAGCCCTTGTGCAGCACGATCGCCTCGCGGGCGGGGCCGCGGTCGGGGCAGGTGTCACCGGTCGAATCGACCGTGCGGACCTGGCCCGGGTCGTACGCCGTCCAGGCGACCGGCAGGCCCGCTGCCGTCCCGGTCAGCCCGTACGCCCTCGACCTGATGGCGGGCCCGCCGAACAGATCCCGGCCGTCGATCTGCAGCACCTTGACACGTGGTCCCACGAGACCGGGCGGGAGCAGGGCGAGCAGCCCGGCATGGCCGTGCACGCGATCCGTGATGGCGTCCGCGGCGACACACGCGCTCGACGGCAAGGGGAGGACCTGGCCGGCGAGCCTGAGGTTCGTGACCCGGCACGGGATGAGCGCCTTGGCCAGCGCGGCTCGCACCTGCGCACCCGACATCCCGAGCCGCGGCTCGCGGACGTCGGCCACCAGCGCCAGATCAGTGGTCGTGGCGGTGGTCGACACCGGCGCAGGAACGGGGCTGGCCGGTGCAGGCCCGCTCGGCAGCGCCGTGCCGGTCCCGCTTGCGAGCGCTGCCGGGGGGATCGTCGCGGTGGGGGTCGGCGGCGCGCTGGTGCAGGCGACGAGGATCAACGCGACGAGAGACGCGCCCAGGCGGCGGCGCTGGTTCATCCGGGCCTCCCCGTGGCGGCGGCATCCGCGGTGCGTGACAGCGCACCCGCGCCACTCTACGCTGTCGAGGATGGATGCCGACGAACGCGCCCGCCAGGAGCTGCGCCGGACGGCCTTCGCTGTCGAGCCGCTGCTGACCGACGGGCCGCCAGGGGCAGCGGATGCGGCAGGAACGCCCCGCCGCAGCCGGCTGCTGCTGCGCGCGACCACGGACGGTGCCCACCCCGAGTTCTGCTCCTACCGCAACCGCCGCGGCAAGCGCTGCGACCAGCTGGCCCGGTGGCGCGAGCGGGATGGGGCGCTCGGCTTCTGCACCGCCCATCGGGCCAGCGCGGGCCTGGACGACCCCGCCTAGCAGCACCGGCCATGATCGTCGTACGCCCTGGCCAGGAGGTTCCCGCAGCATGAAACGCCGCCTGTTGACATGGCTGCACGACTCATCGTTCTGGTCCGACTACCGGCCGAAGATGCCCGCCGGCGCCGTTGCGGGCGGGCTCGCCGGGGCCGCCGCGACGTGGGTCGGCGTCCGACTCGGTCAGCGGCGACACGACGCGGCGGCCGCGGTCTCGCTGTTGCTCGGCCTCGGCCTGCTCGCCCCCGCGGTCGCCCTGGGGCTGGTGAGCTGGTTCATGCGTCGCCAACGGATGGCCATCCGGGCACAGATCCTGGGCGCGGTCGATTGGCCGGCGACGGCGTGGGTGCTCGATGTCGGCTGCGGCACCGGCATGCTGCTGAACGGGGCGGCCCAGCGCGTCCCGGAGGGCCGCGTCGTGGGCATCGACGTCTGGGATGCCCACGCCGGAGGTGGCACGCTGGATGTGCTCATGGCCAACGCCCGGGCCGAAGGCGTGGCCGATCGCATCGAGTTCCAGTACGCGGATGCGCGCGCCTTGCCGTTCGGCGACGGGCTCTTTGACATCGTGCTGTGCGCGGGTGCCGTCCACCACATCGTCCGCGATCACGCCGACCTGCAGCGCCTGATGGACGAGCTGAGCCGGGTGCTCAAACCCTCGGGCCGCCTGGTCCTCTGGGACGTACCCCACGCGCTCGAGGCCAGCGCGGCGCTGCTGCGCGAACGCGGCCTATCGGCCGAGATCGGTGACGCTGTCCCGTTCCTGGGTTTCCAGAACTCGATCCTGGTCGCGACGAAAGCGGGGGCGCCCGCCTAGGCCACGCGCGCGACCGGGTCGCCAGCTATGGCGCGCTGCCTGTCCAGCTGCCGCGACCGGTGGCGAGGTTGTAGTCCGGCGACAGCGGCGCGCCACCATCGGCCATGCTGATGCCTCGGTAGGTGATGGCCGAGCCGTACACGTAGCCGGCGTTCACAACGGCACCGGTGGTGATGTCGGCCGAGCGCGCTGCCCACATCGGCGTCGAGACGCTCGTCCCACCGACCTGGTACCAGGCCATCGTGTTCCCGGACGGGACAGTGTCATAAACGGCCACCCCAGTGTTCGGGTTGGCGTCAAGTGAGACGTCGGGGATGGCGCGCTTGCCGGCGCAGCCGACCTGCGCGTAGCCCTTGAAGCCCGCCTGAGCAGCGGTCGCCGTCTCATACTTCGAGCAGCCGCCACCCGACCCGCTCCAACCCGTCTCGGTCACCGAGCCGTCGCTGTTGAGGGTGAGCGTCGTCCCTCCGACCGAGATGACGTTGGGTGACGTGGAGGGCCAGATGCCCGGGTTGCCGGTATCACCGGACGCCGCGAAGACGCTCACGCCGGAGGCGGAGAAGAATCCGTCGTAGAACCGCTCGAACGAGAACTCGCCGGTGCCCCAGCTGTTGGAGACGTACTTGGCATGTGCCTTG
This sequence comes from Candidatus Limnocylindrales bacterium, assembly GCA_044449585.1. Classification (GTDB taxonomy): domain Bacteria; phylum Chloroflexota; class Limnocylindria; order Limnocylindrales; family CSP1-4; genus DASPUH01. The sequence goes on along the minus strand of JBIOID010000071.1, from coordinate 547 downwards.
GCGTAGTTCTCGGCCGTCAGCAGGTTGCCCAGCGACGGCGTGCTCGCCTCGACGAGGAGGATGTGGGCGCCTGGCGCGATGGCGTGGGCCCATTCGACGTCCAGGGCGATCTCCAGCGACCAACCGGCGTCGGCGGCCGGGTACTTGGTGCCCCCACTCTGGCTGACCTTCTTGAAGCAGCCGTTGGCCGTCGTGCACGCCGGCAGGCCCCAGGTGTTGTCGAAGACACCCAGGTCCGCCTCCGCGTTCGGATCGTCATAGGCGTCCACGATGGCGATCGTCCTGCCTGAGCCGGCCGTGGGCGACGACGAGAAGCCATAGGCGCCCAGGATCATGCCCGGCGCCATGCCGCTCGGCGCCGTGCTGCCCGCCTGGTTATGGACTCGCAGGAGCGTATGGGCGCGCAGCTGAGGCAGGCCCGCCGCGGCGGCCCCGGTGGGTGCGATCAGCGCCCCGACCAGGAATCCGAAGACGACCAACCCGACGAGACGACGCATGAGACCCGCACCTCCAGCCACCTGATCGAGCACCCGCCTGGCCCGACGAT
>JBIOID010000070.1:0-8563 GCA_044449585.1 Candidatus Limnocylindrales bacterium | reverse complement strand
GACGTGGCCAGCCAGGTCCAGCACTTCGACGCCGCGCAGCGCATCGTGCAGGCGCAGGTCCCGGTCGTGCCGCTCAGCTATGGCCAGGGGTGGGCGCTAGTGCGGGCCGGGCTGCGCGGCGCCGCGGCGAGCAGCCTGGGCATCCTACGCTGGGCGGGCCTGGCGTGGGGCACCTGATGAACGCCGGGCGGCGGCCCAGGCCGCTGGTCGCGCTGGCCATCGCGGCGGCCCTGGGCGCGCTCCTCGCCCTGCCCCAGACCCGCGCACGGGCCGCCGACACGGTGCACATCGCGGGCCCTTCGGCCAGCGGGACCCTGGGCTCGGCGATCACCTACCGTGACACCTTCCAGGCGACCAGCACGCCGGTCCGGGTCGAGTTGCTCCTCCAGGACCCCGGTGTTTACGGCGAGCTGGTCCTGCCGGCGTCGGTCACCCCGGTCGCCGGCGGCTACGACGCGGAGGTCGTGGACGACAGCCACGTCATCCCGAACACGACGGTCGATCTCCGCTTCCGGGTGATCACGACGGCCGGCGCGACGGTCGGGCCATCGGCCACGTTCACGATGCAGGACGACCGGTACACGTGGCAGACGATGACGGGCACCCACGTGCGCCTGCATTGGTACAGCGGCAGTCAGGCGTTCGCCCAGAAGGCGTTGAAGGTGGGCGACGACGCGGTCACGCGCGTGGCCACGCTGCTGGGGGTGCCAGAGACGCAACCCATCGACTTCTTCGTGTACGCCTCCGCCGACGGGCTCGACGCGGCCCTGGGGCCCGGCACCAGCGAGTTCGTGGCCGGGCGGGCGGTGCCCGAGATCCGCACCCTGTTCGCCGAGATCGATCCGGACCAGAGCGACACGAGCTGGGTCACGACCGTCGTGCCGCACGAGCTGACGCACCTGGTGTTCGATACCGCCACCCACAACCCGTACCACGAGCCGCCGCTGTGGCTCAACGAGGGCCTGGCCGTCTACGAGTCGATCGGCGACGACGCCGACGATCAGGGGCGGGTGCGGGACGCCGTGGCCAGCGGGACGTTACTGCCGCTGACCGGCCTGACGGGCGCATTCCCGGTCCGCCAGGACTTGTTCTACCTGTCGTATGCGGAGGCGGTCTCGGCCGTCGACTTCTTCGTCCACACCTATGGCCAGGCCCATCTCGTGCAGCTCATCCGCTCGTATGCCCCGGGTGTCACCGATGACGAGGCGTTCAAGGCGGCCGCTGGCGTGGACGTGGCCGGCTTCCAGGCCGCCTGGCTGGCCAACTTTCACGGTTCCCTGGCGGCGGCCTATGGGCCGCGGGCACCGGCGCAGGGATCCCTGCCGCCCGGATGGTCCGCGCTCGGCCAGGTCGCCGGCTCGGGCATCCCGACCACGGCACCCGGCCTGGCCGCCCCGACCGTCGCGCCCCTCGCCGGTGGCGACGCGCTGGCGTCGGCCCTCGACGAGGCCCTCCAGCCGGCGGCGCCGCTCGGGCCGGTCGCGGTCGTCCTGATCGTGGTGGTCGCGCTGGTGCTGCTGGCTCGGCGGCGGCGATCGCTGGTCCGCTCACGGATGGGCGATCCGCCGGCACCGCCGCCGGGGCCCCGGCCATGACCCGGCTGGTGAGCCGTGCCCAGCGAATCCCGAGCTGGCAGCTGACATTGGGCGTGGCCCTGCTCGCGCTGGGCTTCCTGATGACCGCGCAACTCCGCTCGCTCGTGCCGCGCAGCCAGTACGACAGCTCCGATCTGCCGCCGCTGCGCCAGACGGCCCAGGAACTGCAGACGGCCCAGGATGCGCTGAAGGCCCAGATCCTGGACCTGCGCGACCAGATCCAGACGGCCGAGGGGAGCGGGCAGGGCAACGCCGCCCTGGTGGCCAGCCTCAATGCGCAGCTGAAGGACGCCCGCATGGCGGCCGGCCTGGTGGCCCTCCAGGGACCGGGTGTGGTGGTCAGCCTGCGTGACTCGACCCAGCCGGTGCCGCCGGGTGCGGCGCCGGGAGACCTGCTCGTGTCGGCGACCGACCTGCGCCAGGTCATCGACCTGCTGTGGCTCTCAGGCGCCGAGGCGGTCAGCGTCAACGGTGAGCGCATCGCCGTCACGACGCCCCTCACGGACATCGGCTCCTCGATCCTGATCAACAGCTCGTACCTGCAGCCCCCGTACCAGATCACGGCCATCGGGCCGAGCGACCTGTACGATCGGCTGGCCACCTCGGCGGCGTTCGTGGCCTACCTGCAGGACCGCGTCCAGGCGGTCGGACTCCAGGTCGCCCTGCTGCGCTCGGACAAGGTCGTGGTGCCGGCCTACACGGGCACCGTCAACCTCCTCTATGCGCGGCCCCTGCCGTCGCCCACGGCCGTGCCGCGACCGACACCGAGGGCCTCGGCACCGTGAGGACCTCCCCGGGGCGCTGGGCGGTGACGGCCGTGCTGTTCGTGCTGGGCGTGCTGCTCGTCATGCAGTTCCGGGCCCAGACGTCCAACGGCGGCCTGAACAGCCTGACCACGCAGGACCTGACCACCCTGATCGCCAACCTGAACGATCGGAATGCGGACCTGCGGGCCGAGGTGTCCGACCTCCAGGCGCAGCTGCGCACCCTCGACACGACCGCCCAGACGGGCGTCTCGAACGTCGGCCAGCTGCAGTCGGAGCTCCAGCAGTTACGCATGTGGGCGGGCCTCGACCCGGTGCAGGGGGCCGGCATCGACATCACCGTCGATGGGCCGGTCAGCGCCGCCGCCAGCAATGACATCCTCAACGAACTGCGCATCGCGGGCGTGGAGGCGATGTCGATCAACGGGGTACGGATCGTGCCGGGCACGGTCGTGGGCGGCAATCCCGGCGGTCTCTCCGTGGAGGACGTGGCCTTGCCGACGCCGTACCACATCGAGGCGGTCGGCGATCCGGCCAACCTGCAGGCGATCCTGCAGCGGGCAGGCGGCGTGGTCAGCCGGATCGAGGTGGCCCAGCCGGATGTGCTCGTGGAGGTCGGCCAGACCACCCTGACGCTGCTGGGCACCGACCGCGACCTCACCGCTCCCGATGCCTCGCCCCAGCTGTAGCCCTGCTATCCTGCCGCGGCGATGCCCGACCTGACCCAGCGCGCACTCGACACCGCCATCCAGCGGGGCGCTACGTTCGCCGATGTACGACTGGTCCGCCGGGCGGATGAGTCGGTCGCGGTCAAGTCGGGGCGCGTCGAAGGCGTCGCCTTCGGCGAGAGCGAAGGCTTCGGGCTGCGGGTGCTGGTCGATGGGGCATGGGGCTTCGCCGCCTCCAACCGCCTGACGGTGGCCGAGGCCGACCGCGTGGCCGGCGAGGCCGTGCGCATCGCCCGGGCTTCGGGCACCGCCCTCCGCCGACGTGTCGAGCTCGACGCCCGCCCGCCGGCCCATGGCAGCTATCGCACGCCGGTGGCCGAGGACCCCTTCGCGCTGCCCATGGAGCGCAAGATCGACGACCTCCTGGCGGCCGACGAGGCGATGCGCCGCGTGCCCGGCATCGCGTTCACGGAAGTGCGCTATGACGCGCAGCGCGAGTGGAAGACGTATGCCGCCAGCGACGGTTCGGCCGTCGAGCAGGAGATCACGCACGTGAGTGCGGTCATGGAGGCCAACGCCGTCGACGGCGATGACCTGCAACGCCGCACCTACCCCGACTCGGCCCAGGCCGGCGGCTACGAGTGGGTCCGCGGTCTCGACCTGGCCGGCAACGGCGAGCGGGTGGCGAGCGAGGCGCTGACCCTGCTGGCGGCGCCGCAGTGCCCGCCCATGCGCACGACGGTGATCCTGCATCCCTCCCAGCTCTACATGCAGATCCACGAGAGCTGCGGCCACCCGTGCGAACTCGACCGCGTCTTCGGCACCGAGGCGTCGTATGCCGGCACGAGCTTCCTGACGCCGGAGGGACTGGGCACCTTCCGGTACGGCTCGGAGGTGATCGACATCGTGGCCGATGCGACCCTGCCGGGCGGCCTGGGCACCTTCGGGTGGGACGACGAGGGCGTGGCGGCCCAGAGCGTGCCGCTCATCCAGGCCGGTCGCCACGTGGGCTACCTGACCAGCCGCGAGACCGCGCCGCGGGTCGGCGGCCACAGCGGGGGCGCCATGCGCGCCGACGGCTGGAACCGGATGCCGCTCATCCGCATGACCAACATCAGCCTGCTGCCACGGCCCGGGATGAGCTTCGACGACATCGTGGCCGACACGGACGAGGGGCTCCTGCTGTCGACGAACCGGTCGTGGAGCATCGACGACCGCCGGCTGAACTTCCAGTTCGCGACCGAGATGGGCTGGGAGGTCAAGGGCGGCAAGGTCGGGCGGCTGTACAAGAACCCGACCTACACGGGCATCACGTACGAGTTCTGGCGGTCCTGCGACGTGGTAGCCGATGAACGCAGCTTCACCCTGTTCGGGACGCCCAACTGCGGCAAGGGTGAGCCCGGCCAGACGGCTCACGTCGGCCACGGCGCCAGTGGGGCGAGGTTCCGCGACGTGCAGGTGGGCGTGGGCAAGTGGTGAGCAGGTCCTCGTGAGCGCCGCCGGCACCGACGACCTGGAGCTCGCCGAGCAGGTGCTGCGCTACGCCATGGCGGAGGGGGCGTCGCAGGCGGAGGCGCTCGTCGATACGACCGAGTCACGTCTCACCCGCTTCGCCAACAGCGAGATCCACCAGAACGTGGCCGAGACCAACACCATCATCAACCTGCGCTTCGTCGACGGACGGCGCGTCGGCTGCGCGGCCACGAATCGCATCGACGACACCGCCCTGCGACAGCTGGCCGGATCGGCCGCGCGCATCGCCCGCCTCCAGCCCGAGGGTGACGAAGAGGTCCACCTACCGGAGCCGGCAGCCATCGCGTACGGGGCGGGTACGGCCGCCGCCGCCACCGCGCAGGCGACGCCGGAGGTGCGGGCGGCCGCGGTGCGCGAGGTCATCGCCGCGGCCGATGCGGCCGGCGTCCTCGCGTATGGGTCGTTCACGACCGATCTCGAACACGTCGCCCTCGCCAACTCGCGCGGCGTCCGCGCGCAGGAGGCCCGCACGTGGGCGCAGTTGCTGACCGTGGCCATGGGCGCGGACGGGGCGGCCGGCTATGCCGAGGCCGGCGCGGTCGACCGTGCGACCATCGACGCCGCGGCGGTGGGTCGCGAGGCGGCCGAGAAGGCGCGGGCTGCCCGCCAACCGATCAGCGTGCCGCCGGGCGACTACGCCGTGGTGCTCGAACCGTACGCGGTGGTCGATCTGCTCGACATGCTCGGCTACCTCGGCTTCTCAGGGCTGGCGGTCCAGGAGGGGCGCTCCTTCTTCGAGGCGGGACGCGTCGTCGGCTCGCCCCTGGTCACCATCGTGGACGATGGCCACGATCCGGCCGGCGCGCCGGCGTCGTTCGACTACGAAGGCGCGCCCAAGCAGCGCGTGCCGCTCCTGGAGCGCGGCGTCTGCCGCGAGGTGGTGTACGACGCGCAAACCGCCGCGCGGGCCGGCCGCGCGACGACCGGCCACGGCCTACCGGCGCCCAACACCTATGGCCCGTTCCCGCTCAACATGATCATGAGCGCCGGCGACGCCACGCACGATGAGCTGATCGGCGGGCTCGAGCGCGGCCTGCTGGTGACCCGCTTCCACTACACCAACCCGGTCCATCCCAAGTTGGCCATCGTGACCGGCATGACCCGCGACGGGACCTTCCTGGTGGAGAACGGCCGGATCGTGGGCCCGGTGCGCAACCTCCGGTTCACCCAGAGTTACCTGGGCGCCCTGGCCGGCGTCGAGGCCGTCGGCCGCGACCGGCGCCTGTTGCGCGGCTTCCTGGGCGCCTCGCTCGTGCCGGCTCTGCGCATCTCGAGCTTCACCTTCACCGGAGCGACGGAACACTGAACCGTTCGGCGAGCGCGTGATGCGGCCGGTCCTGGCGGTGGCGATGGGCGACCGGCTCGAGCTGCGCCGGCCGCATGCCTGCGGTGCACGGACGTGGGCGGTCGTCCGCCTGGGGGCCGATATCGGGCTGCAGTGCGACGGCTGCGCCCGGCGCGTGCTGCTCGCACGTTCCGACCTGGAACGCCGCCTGGTCCGCTTCCTTCCGCCCGGCCCGGGATGAGCCGACCGGCTGGCGGGGCCGGATCGGACGGCGCAGCCGTCGGCGGAGCGGCCGACGAGCAGAGCGTCGGGCAGGTCCTGCGCAATCGCCGCTTCCTGTCGCTCTGGTTGGCCCAGGTGGCCAGCCAGGTGGGCGGCAACATGGTCCTGTACGGCCTGACCGTCCTGGTCGCCCAGCGCACCGCGTCGCCATCAGCGGTCAGCCTGCTGCTGCTGACGTTCCTGGTGCCGGCCGTCCTCTTCAGTGCCATCGCCGGCGTCTTCGTCGATCGCCTCGACCGCCGGCTGATCCTGATCGTGGCCAACGTCCTGCGCGCCCTCCTCTTCGTGCTCATGGTCGTGCTCGACGAGAACCTCGTGATGATCTACGTGCTCAACATCCTGGTCTCGACGATCACCACGTTCTTCGCGCCGGCGGAAGCCTCGATGATCCCGGCCCTCGTGCGGCGCGACCAGCTGCTGGCGGCCAACAGCCTCTTCACGTTCACGCTGCAGGGCTCCTTCGCGCTGGGCTTCGCCCTGCTCGGCCCGTTCGTCGTGATCCTGGCCGGTGTCAACGGGCTGCTGGTGATCGTGGCCGCGTGCTACCTGGTGGCGGCCGCCCTGTGCGTGACGCTGCCGTCCTCGCGGCCGGAGGTCGTGCCCGGCGGCGCGACCACGGGCGGGGCACTGGGCGCCGCGGAAGCGGCCCTGGCCGGCACGTTCCGCCAGCTCCAGGAGGGGTTGCGCTACATCCGCGACAACCCCGGCATCTTCTGGTCGCTCAGCTACCTGGCCATCACGGCCTCGCTCATCGGGGTCCTGGGGGCGCTCGGTCCGACCTACGCCCAGCAGTCCCTGGGCCTCAAGCCGCAGGATTTCTTCATCGTCGTGCTGCCGCTCGGCGGCGGTCTGGTGCTGGGCATCCTGCTGCTCAATGCCTACGGCCGGCTGGTGCCGCGCCGCCGCCTCATCGAGGGCGGGTTGATCGTCCTGGGGGTGGCCCTGGCGCTGCTGTCGGTGGCCGCGCCGTTGTCGAGCTTCCTGCGCTCCCGGGCGGACAGCAACGGCGCGGTGGCCCTCGAGCCGTTCGTGTCGCTGCTGGGCATCATCGTGGCCATCGCGCTGACGGCTGGCGTGGCCTACGCCTTCGTCGCCGTGCCGGCCCAGACCCAGCTCCAGGAGGAACTGCCGCACGAGGTCCGGGGGCGCGTGTTCGGCGTGCTCAACATGCTGGTGAGCGTGGCCAGCTTCGTGCCCATCATCGTGGCCGGCGTGCTGGCCAGCATCATCGGTACGACGGTCGTCATCTTCCTCTCCGCCCTCCTCGTGATCGCCGCCGGGATCAGGGCCATCCTCCTGCCGTGGCCCACCTCGGAACAGCCCGCCGACGGCCATCTGGCCGCACCGCTCGATCCCGTGTCGGTGACGGCCCTCACGCTGGGTCATGTCGGCGACCAGAGCGCGAACTCCGCGGCCACGGGCTCGGACGACGTAACGGACGGGCCCGCTTGATGGCCCGCGTCGTGGCGCTGTTCAGCGGCGGCACCATCTCGATGGAGTACGACGCGGCGGCCGGGGGCGCCGTGCCCAGCCTGGATGCGGCGGCCATCCTCGCGCGCACGGACGGCCTGTCGGCCATCGCGGAGGTCGAGCCGATCGACTGGGGCCGGCTGCCCGCCGCCCACTTCTCGTTCGCGCAACTGCTCGACCAGGCGGCGCGCCTGCGCACGGCGCTGATCGACCCGACGGTGGTCGGTGCGGTCGTCGTCCAGGGCACCGACGTGATGGAGGAGACGGCGCTCGCGTTCGACCTGCTGGTCCCGGGCGCGTGGCCGATCATCGTGACCGGCGCCATGCGCAACGCCGGTCAGGACGGGTACGACGGGCCCCAGAACCTGCGCGACGCGGTGCGCTGCGCGGCGGATCCGGCGGCGCGCGGCATGGGCGCGGCCGTCGTGATGGGCGGCCTCGTGCTGCCGGCGGATGATGTCGTGAAGGTCGACACCGTCGCCCACGCGGCCTTCGTCTGTCCCAACGATGGGCCGTTGGGCCACGTCTCCGACGGCGGCCTGCGCCTGACGCGCAGCCGCCTGCGGCGGCCGGCCCTGCCACGCTTGCCGACCGCGGCCGCCGAGCCGATCGCCTTGGTCGCCGCGGCTATGGGCACCGATGGGGCGTTGCTGCGGGCCGCGCTCGCGGCCGGCGCGCGGGGCATCGTCGTCATCGCACCCGGCAGCGGCAACACGCACCCCGACGTGCTCGCTGCGGCCGTGGAGGCGATGGTCGCCGGCGTGCCGGTCGTGCTCGCGTCGCGTGTGCTCGCGGGCGGGGTCCGTCCGACCTATGCGTTCCCGGGCGGCGGGGTGACCTGGGCCCGTGCGGGGGCGATCCTGGCCGGCACGATGAACGGCCCCAAGGCGCGCATCGCCCTGGCGCTGGCGCTGGGGGCCGGCGCCACGGACGCGCAGCTGCGGGCCCTGTTCGGCGGCTGAGCAT
>JBIOID010000069.1:0-8610 GCA_044449585.1 Candidatus Limnocylindrales bacterium | reverse complement strand
TGCAACTGAGCGGCACCGCGGCCAACACCTACGGCGGCAACACCAACGTCAACACCGGCGCCTTGCTGCTGGGCAAGAGCGGCGGGACCCCCGCCACCCCCGCTGGTCAGGACTTCGTCGGCCGCTGGCGGCGGTGCCTGGACCGTGAGCAAGGCCTGGGCCTGCTGTTCCGGCGTCAGGGCCAGGTCGATGGCCGAGCCGCCGCTCACGTCGAGCCCGACCGGGTCGCTGCCGTCAAGCAGGCCGCTGCTGTCCTGCCAGACGGGTGGCACCCGCCAGGTCGCCCCGCGCGGCAGGATGCGGATGGTGCCACTGCCGTCGGTGAGCGTGAAGCCCACGGCCCGTTCGGCGGCGAAGATCGTGCGCCGTTCGTCGCGGCCCTCCTGTTCCCGCACGCGCGCCCGGTAGTACAGGCAGCTGATGCTCTGCAGCGGCGAGCGCAGGGTCATGGCCAGCGGCTGCACCGTGCCCGCCAGGCGCACCTCGCCAGCGGCCAGGGAGCTGATCGAGGACGTCGCGATGTCCTCCACCGCCTCGATGTCCCGCCAGCCCACCAGGCCGCGCACGAGCAGCCACCCGCCGGCGCCCAGCCCCACCAGCGCGCCGACCGCCAGCTCCAGGTCGAGGCCCGTGAGGGCCATCAGGCGGCCTCGGGGGCGCCCACGAAGCGCAGCACTCGCCGCCACGCATCGGCCGAGGCGCCGGCAAAATCGGTCGCCTTGCGGTCGAAGAAGCTGTGTGGCGCGTCCGCATAGCTGACCAGTTCGTGAGGCACGCCGGCCGTGGTGAGGGCCTCGTCGAAGGCCGTCACCTGTTCGGCCGGGATGACCGGGTCGGCGCCGCCGAACAGGCCCAGGACGCCGCAGCCAAAGCCGCTCGCCGCCTCGATCGGGGCGGGGATGGCCGTCCGGCTGGACGGGCCGGGCACGCCGTAGAAGCCGATCACGCCAGCGAACCCCGGTGCCCGGAGGCCGGCGGCGAGGAAGCTCAGGCGACCTCCGAAGCAGAAGCCGATGGTGTAGGTCGGCCGCCCCGCCGGCGTGGCCAGCGCGGTCGCGCCGGCCTCGATGTCGGCGGCCAGGCCGGTCCAGGTCGTCTGGCCGACATGCTCCCCGGGGGCGAAGGTGTCGTCGCGCGGCCCCGTCCCGGCGGTGCGTCCGAAGTAGTCGATGGCGAGGGCGTCCACACCCGCCTCGGCGAAGCGCTGCGCGAGGGCCTCGTAAAAGGGATGGAGGCCGCGCACATCGGGCAGCACGAGCACCGCGTGCGGCGAAGGCTGGTCGCTCAGGCGGGCGCGGTACGCGCGCAGGTGGTTGCCGTCAGCAGCCGTCAGCTCGAGCGCCATGGCGTCCACGCTGCCGCCGGCCATCGGCGCGACGGGCGGTCGGTCGGTCGGTTCGTAGCACATGACGGGCTCCTCTCGGGCGTCGATCGGTCAGGCGACGACGGCGGCAGTGGTGGCGAGGGCCGCCTCGAGGGCCTCGGCCAGACGCGTCACGAGCGTGGTCATCTCGGGCTGGCTGATGACGAACGGCGGGCCCAGCAGGACCATGTCCCCGTCGAGGCCGTTGGCCATACCCGTGCCCGAGTAGAGCAGCAGGCCGCGCTCCCGAGCCGCCGCCAGGACTCGCTCGACGAGGCGGGCCGCGCGCGGGAACGTCGCCCGCGTCGATCGATCGGCGACCAGCTCAAGGCCGACGAATAGGCCGCGGCCGCGGATCTGCCCGACGTTGGGATGGTCGCCCAGCCGCTCCCGCAGCAGGCCCACCAGGTGGCTGCCCTTGGCGGCGCTCGCCTCTACGAGACGCTCCGTCGTCAGGATGTCCAGGACTTCGCGCGCTGCCGCCGCCCCGACCGGGGAGTGGCTGAAGGTGAAGCCGTGGGTGAACGGGCCACCGCCCCGGATGGTCTCGTAGACCTCGCCGCTGGCGGCGGCGAAGCCGAAGGGTGCGTAGCCCGACGTGACCCCCTTGGCCGCCGCGAGGATGTCGGGCTGGACGCCGAAGTGGTCCATCCCGAACCACCGACCCGTGCGTCCGAAGCCGGTCATCACCTCGTCGGCGATGAGCAGCACGCCGTGGCGGCGGCAGACGTCGGCGACGGCCGGCCAGTAGCCGTCCGGCGGCTCGACCGCGCCCAGCGTCGCCCCGACGATGGGCTCGGCCACGAATGCGGCGACGCTGTCCGGTTCGGCGCGCGCGAGGAGCCCGTCGAGCTCGGCGGCCAGCTCCTCGGCCGTGCCCAGCGCCTGTGCTGCATCGTCGGCCGCCCGGTAGGGGTAGGCCGCGCTGACGTGACGGAAGCGTCCCAACCAGCCCTCGTAGGGCCGACGCAACGGCTTGCGCCCCGACAGGTCGAGGGCCCCCAGCGTGTTGCCGTGATAGCTGCCCCACCGCGCAACGACCACCCAGCGATCACGCTGGCCGCGCGCCAGGTGGTACGCGCGGGCCATCTTGAGCGCCGTCTCGATGGCTTCCGAGCCGCCACTGACGGGGTAGATGGCGGGGTCGGCCAGCGGCAGGTGCGGCCCGACCTCCGCCGCGTAGGCCTCCAGCGGTTCGGTCGTGAAGGCGCTACCGTGGGCGTAGGCGAGCCGCGTGGCCTGCTCGGCCATCGCGTCGGCGACGGATCGCCGGCCATGGCCGATGCCGACCACGATCGCGCCCCCGGCGGCATCAAGGTACTCGCGTCCGTCGGCGTCCCAGATGGTGCAGCCCTCGGCGCGGACCGCGATGGGCAGCTCCCGGTCGAGGGTACGGCGGAAGACGCGGCCGGTGGTCACGGGGCGATTGTAGAGAGCGCGCTCAGGGTCGCGCCTGGTCCACGGAAAGGCGGTCAGGGTCGGTCAGCAGGTGGACCAGGGTCACGCCCGACCCGCGCACCGCCTCCGCGATGGCGTCACCCACATCGGCATCCCGCTCGACGCGCGAGGCGCTGGCGCCGCACGCGCGGGCCACGGCGGCGAAGTCGATGGGCCCCAGGTCCGTGGCCGCGAGGCGGCCCGGGAACGACCGTTCCTGGTGCATGCGGATGGTGCCGTACATGCCGTTGTCGTGGACCAGCACGGTCAGTCGGGCGTCCTCGCGCACGGCCGTCTCCAGCTCGGCCATGAGCATCGCCAGGCCACCATCGCCGGCCAGGGCGATGACCCGTCGGCCGGGCTCGGCGAGGGCCGCCCCGATGGCCGCCGGCAGGCCGTAGCCCATCGCGCCCGAGGTGGGTCCCAGGAAGCGCTGGCCGGCCGAGAAGCGCAGGCCGCGCGCATACCAGCCGGCGAAGTTGCCGGCATCGGTGGTCACCACCGCGTCCTCCGGCAGCACCGCCTGTAGGGCGCGCACGGCGACGGCGGGATCGATCGGCTGACCGGGGGGCGCATCCGGGAGCGTGGACGCCGCGCGGTAGGCGGCCCGGTCGGCGGCGACGGCGGCCAGCCGAGCGGCGTGTCCGGCCGGGTCGGGGAGGGGCGGATCGGCCAGCGCCAGGGCGGCTTCCAGGAAGGCCCGTGTGTCGGCGGTGACGGCCAGGTCCGGCGGCCGCCGGTCGCCGGCGAAGCCCGGTGCGGCATCGACGTGGATCAGCTGGGTGCCCGCCAGCGGCACCGAGTAGTCGAAGGTCGTGATCTCGTTGAGGCGGCTGCCCAGCGCCAGCAGGACGTCGGCCGCCGCCAGCCGCGGGCGCACCGTCGCCGGGGCGGCCAGGCCGGTCATGCCGATATAGAACGGATGTTCGTTCGGCATCACGTCGGGTCGCCGCCAGCTGGCCACGACGGGCAGGCAGAAGCGCTCGGCAAAGCGGCCCACGAGCTCGGCCGCGCCGCTGCGCAGCACGCCCGCGCCGGCCACGACGACCGGCGAGGCGGCGTGGGCCAGCTCCGCCAGGACCTGTCGCACGGCTGCTTCGGCGGGCATCACCGCGGCCGGCCGGCCGGTGTCGAGGGGCGTCGCGTGCGTGCCTCCGGCTGCGGCGTCGACCACGTCCTCGGGCACGGCCAGCAGCACGGGACCCGGGCGCCCGGCCTGGGCGAGCGCTACCAGGCGGGCCGTTTCGGCCATCAGGCGAGCTGCATCGTCGACCTCCACCGCCGCCTTGCAGAGCCTGCCGAAGGTCGCCGTCTGGTCGACCTCCTGGAATGCCTCTCGCCCGCGAAACCCGCTCGGCACCTGGCCCACGATGGCCACCAGCGGCGTCGAGTCGGCGGTGGCCGTGAGCAGCCCGATGGCCAGGTTGGCCGCCCCCACCGACCGGGTGGCCAGGCACACCGCGGGCCGACCGGTCAGCTGGCCGTAGCCCTCGGCCATGAAGGCCGCCCCCGCCTCGTGGCGCGTGGCGATCGTGCGGATAGGGGCATCACGCAGGGCGTCGAGGACGCCCAGGAAGGATTCGCCGGGCACGGTGAAGGCGTGCCGGACACCGCCCGCCACGAGGGCGTCGACGATGGCCCGACCGCCGGTCGAGGCGGGGATCACGCCCCGCGACGCACCGACGAGGCGATCAGCAGGGCTCCGATGACCACCAGGATGAGCGGCCAGAAGCGCCCGATGTCGAGGTCGGGCACGAGCTCCTGCAACAGGAAGACGACGCCGAGGAAGACCAGGAACACGCCCCCGACGATGGCGCCGCGGCGATCGTCCCGATGGTGGTCATGCCAGCCCGGTTGCCACGGTGCGGGCTGGCCGGGAGACCCGCCCGCGGCGGGCGCGGCGCCCGGCTGGGAAGCACCCTGATCGGGCGGTGGGACGGGCGTCGGACTGGTCATCCGCAAGCTCCTCGTGTGATGCTGATCGAGCCGAAGGATGATGAGAGATGCACGTCCGCGCGCTGGGCGGCGGTGGCGAAGTCGTCCGTCTGCCAGCCATCGGCGACCCTCGTGAAGCCATCACCCACGTCGGTCGAGCCGAAGCTCGAGTGGGCCGTCAGGTGCACCGCTTCACCGGCCGGGACGCACAGGTCGAGGCTGCCGAAGCTGGACGTTACGGTGCCGGTGTAGGCGCCAAGCGGCAGCGTGAGCGTGCCGGAGCCCAGGCTGAACGTGGCCTCGAGCGCGCCCGTGAGGGTCGCCCCGCCGAGGTCCAGCTCGCCGCGGCCCAGGGACACGGCGCTGTGGACGCCGCTCAGGTGGGTGCCCGGCAGGGCCACGGTCAGGTCGCCCAGGGCGGATTTGAGGTGGAGGTCGAACTGCGGATCGGTCGGCAGCGCCACGGTCAGGGCAAGCCCGCGGAACACGGTCGCCGAGACGGGCCGGATGGTCAGGCTACGGGGGCCGGCCTGGACGTCGAGATCGCTCGCCGCAGCGCCGCTGGCCTGCCAGGCGCTGCCCGCCTGGGCCGTGACGTCCAGGTCGCCGCAGCCGCTCTCGATGGTCACCGTGCTGCCCGAGGCGAGCGTGCCGGTGGTCGCGCCCTGGCCCGATCCGCCGCCCGTGCACCCGACCCCGGTCAGGCTGCCCGCGGCGGCGCCGGCCAGCAGGCTGCCCGCGACCACACCCAGGGTGAGCGACACGACGATCGTGCTGACGAGCGCTTCGCGGGCCCGACCGGCCAGCAGGCCGATGCCCAACCCGATGAGCAGCAGCGGCCAGAGCTGCCAGGCCTGGCGGACCGTCTCGGGGTCGACCAGGCCCGTGGTCACCGTCAGCGGGATCAGGCCGAAGACCACCAGGAACAGCCCCCAGCCCAACCGGCCCCGGTCCAGTCGCATCGGGCCAGCATAGCCCGTGTTAGGCTGCCGGGGCGATGCGTCTCAGCGACTGGCAGAAGACGGCCCAGGGCAAGAAGGTCATGACGACCAAGGTCGCCGACGCCTACGAGCCGGCGCTGCGCGGGGTCGGCGCCATCCGCGATCCGATGGCCTACGTGCTGTGGGGCGACGATCCCGCCACGCGGTATGTGATCTTCGCGGCCACGGACGCCGGGCTGGCGATCTGCAACGTGCGCGTCAATGTGCCCCAGGAGGGCCCGCGCGCGAGCGCGCGCCTGGTCCGCTGGCAGCGCGTGGCCATCGGCGACCTGAGCGTGGACGCCCATCACGGCCACCGCTACGTCGCGACTCAGGTGGAAGGAGTCGTGCTGCGCGGCGTGGACGACGATGCCGACCAGATCACCCAGTGGGTGAGCCACCTGTTCGCGCGCATCGACGGCCATGCCTCGCTGGACCACGTCAGCGGCCTGCTGGGCCCTGGCAGCGGGCCGGTCGGCGACGCGGGTGGCGGAAAGGGCGCCGGCTGACGGTGCGGTTGGCTACGATGCGCGCATGAGCGAGACCGGGCTGGCGCCCGACCCCGAGGAATACCGGCGGCGCCTGGACGGGCAGCCCGACGCGCAGATCGACGCATGGGCCATCGAGCTGATGCGTGACGTGTCGATCAGCCGAGGCGTGCGCCGCGTGCTGGCCGACTTTCGCACGGCCACCGGGCTGGACGATCGCCAGCTGGAGCGGGTCTACGCCGCCGGTGGTGGCCCGCCGGCCACGCTGGGGCGCACCGACCAGGGCGAGATGATGGTGCCGGCCATCACCCTGCATTGCTTCGTGCCGGGCCTGCGCGCCCAGGTCAAGGACGCCCGGCGGCGCCTCATCGACTACCTGGTCGACAACTTCCACGAACTCGTCTACACCTGAGCCGGGCGCTCGGTCGGCGGTGCCGACGTTGCGGCGGGGCGCCCGGGCCGCGCGCCGGGGGCTGCGCCTCGGCCGTCTGATCCACCCCTTCCCGAGCCTCCTCAACGCCGGCGCCACGGCGGTCTTCGCCCTGCTGGCGGGTGGGGCCGCGGCCGACGCCCTTGGACTGGCCGGGGCGATGTTCGCGCTGCAGGCCTCGATCGGGGCCGCCAATGACGTCGTCGATGCACCCGCCGACGCGCAGGCCAAGCCCGCCAAGCCCATCCCCGCCGGCCTGGTCAGCCGGCGCACGGCGACCGCCGTGGCCGTCATGGCCGGGGCGGTCGGCCTCACCATGGCTGGTGTCTTCGGGGTGGCCGCCCTGGCCGTCGCGGTGCTGGGCTATGGTCTCGGGCTGGCCTACGACGTCCGGCTGAAGCGGAGCCCCTGGTCATGGCTGGCCTACGCCCTGGCGCTGCCGCTGGTCCCGGCGTTCGCCTGGCTCGGCGTCGGGGCCGGTCTGCCGCCGCGGTTCCCGCTGCTGGCGGTGATGGCGCTGCTGGGAGGTGTCGCCCTCGCCCTGGCCAATGGCCTGGTCGATCTGGCCGGTGACGCCCGCACCGGCACGAGCGGCCCGGCCGGCGCACTGGGCGCCGTCGCGGCGTGGCGGCTCATCGCCGCCTGCCAGGGAGCGCTCATCGCGGTCGCCGTCGTCACGTCGCTGTGGCTGGGTGCGCCGCTCGCGGCCACGACCTGGCTGGCCCTGGGCGGCGCCACGATCGCGATCGCGATCGGCGTCGTCCTCTCTGGTCGCGAGCAGCTGCGACGAAGGCAACTGGGCTGGGAGCTGCAGGCGGCCGGCGTCGGTCTCCTCGCGGCGGGCTGGTTCGCCGCGCAGCTGGGGGCTGGCTAGGACGGCGTGCGGGCGGGCCGGGACAGCCCCCGGCGCATCAGCTCCTGGGTTCTCCGGCGCGGACGACGGCGATCGCGTTCTCCAGGCGCAGTTTGGCGATGGTCAGGTACTTGGCCAGGTTGGCCCGATCGACGCTGCCGATGTCGCCCAGGGACGCCGGATCGTGGAGCACCTGGATCAGCTCGTCGAGCGCCTCGGCCAGGTGGCCCTTGGCGTCGACCAGCGAATCGTCGGTGAGCGGATGCGCTGGCCGGACGCCGGTCCAGGCCGCGGTCGCATCGGAGACCTGCCGGTCGTCCGCGACATCGGGCGCCGTAGCGGCCGCGCCACCAGGTCGGGCACGGGTCGCATGGCGCCCCTCCACCCGTTCCCGCAGCTTGGCCAGGCTGAGCTCGCCGCGTGCCACCTGCTCGGCCAGGCGGCGCCGCTTGCGCGGATCCTCCACCTTCAGCAGCTCATAGGCATGCGAGAGCGTGTCTTTGCGCAAAGACACCAGCTGCTTGACCTCCGGGGGGGCGTCGGCCAGGCGCAGCCGGTTCTCGATGTAGCCCTTGTCCTTGCCCAGCTTCTGGGCCAGCTTGCGCACGCTGTAGCCATGCTCAGCGGTCATGCGCTCGAACATCATCGCCTCGTCGAGCGGCGAGAGGTCCTCGCGCTGCAGGTTCTCGATGATGGCGATCTCGAGCGCCGTGTCGTCGTCGATCTCCTCGATCATGGCCGGGATGGCTTGCAGGCCGGCCATGCGGGCGGCCCGCCAGCGTCGCTCGCCGGCGATCAGCTGGTAGCGGCCGCCCTCCAGCGGGCGCACGAGGACCGGTTGCAGGACGCCGTGTTCGCGCACCGAGGCCGCCAGGTCGTCGAGGGCAGCCTCATCGAGCGTCATGCGCGGCTGGTCGGGGTTGGCGTCGATGCGCTCGAGGGGCACCACCCTGCTGCTCGTCGCCTTGCCCGCGCCCTCCGGGGAGAGGAAGCTGATGATGGACGGGGAGAGCTCGCGCTCCTCCGAGAGGCGCCGTGCCGCGGTACCTCGGAAGTCAGGCCTGGCCAAGGTCGATCACCTCCCGAGCAAGCTCGCGAAACGAGCGTGCTGCTTCCGATGAGCT
>JBIOID010000068.1:0-8620 GCA_044449585.1 Candidatus Limnocylindrales bacterium | reverse complement strand
GGCGAGGACCCACCCCAGGAGGCGGCCGATGGCGCCGGCGCCCAGGACCACGACGCGCATCGTCACGCGGAGCCCGCCGGCGGTAACGAGGGCGATGGCGCGGCCGCGGCGTAGGCCTCCGCCAGGACCTCCACCGGGTGGCGCATGCGCTTCCCGGTGGCGCGCTGCAGGTGCCAGCGGCACGTCTCCGAGTCGCACGCCGCCACGACCGCCGGGCTGGCGCGCAGGTCGGCGAAGAGCGGCGCGCCGACGTCCATGGCGACCTGGTACTTCTCCTCCTTGAGCCCGTAGGTGCCGGCGACACCGCAGCAATCGCGGTCGAGGTCCTGGGCGGCCAGGCCGGGCACCAGCGCGAACAGATCGAGCGCCGGCAGGCCGATGCCGTGGCTGCGCAGCTGGCAGGGTGCGTGGTACGGCAGCGGGCCCTCCAGGCGGCCGAACGCCGTATCCAGCCGCCCCTCCTCGTGGAGTCGCAGGAGGAACTCGCTGATGTCCCACGTCGCGCCGGCCACGGCCTGCGCGTCCGCGTCGTCCAGGTCCAGCATCTCGCGGTACTCAGCCTTCAGCGTGTGCGTGCACGACGTGGACGTACCGACGATGCGGTAGCCGGCCCGGGCGAAGCCGCCCAGGACGGCCAGGTTGCGGCGCGCTCGATCGGCGGCCACCTCGTAGCGGCCGTTGCTGATGAGCGGCAGGCCACAGCACAGCTGCGGCGGCACGATGACCTGGAAGCCGTTGCGCTCGAGGACGGCCACGGCCGCGTCCGCCACGTGCGGCTCGTAGTAGTTGGCCGCGCAGCCGTGGAAGAACACCACCGCCCGCTCGGGGCCCGGCAGGCCGGGGCCGGGGGTCGTCGGCAACGGCCCGTGCCGATCCTGCCAGCGCCGCGCGAATGTGCGCCGGGTGAAGGCCGGCAGCGCCGCGTGACGGTGGATACCCAGCGCCATCTGGGCGAGCCCCCGGGTCAGCCGCGCGTGCAGCGCGAGGTTGGCCAAGGGGGCCAGCGGCACCCCGATCCGGCCCAGCAGGTCCGTCTCGCCCAGCAGCCGGTCACGCAGGCGATGCCGCCAGCCCAGCGGCCCGGGGCGCTCCACGGACCGCAGCACAGCCCGCGCCCGGTTGTTGATCTCGGCGATCCTGACCCCGGCCGGGCAGGCGGCCGTGCACATGCCGCAGCCGGAACACCAGTCGACGCTCAGGTCGGGGGAGGCACCGAGGGGCCGACCGGCGGCCCCGGGCGTCGACTCGACCGCGAGGCGGAAACGCTGCGCCTGCGGCCCGACGTACTTGGGACCCGGGAAGCGGTCGGTCACCCGCAGGACCGGGCAGACGGTGTTGCACACGTTGCACTTGAGGCAGGCCTCCGCCGACAGGCCGACCGAGGCTTCCCCGCCCGTGGGGATGGCCAGCTCGATCATGCCGCCGCCTCCGCCGCCTGACCGGCGACTCGCCAGGCACTGGCCAGCGCCACGCCGTCGCCGCACCGCTCGCGTACGACGCGTTGGCCCGCGAGCAGGCCGCCGATGGCCCACACGCCGGCCAGCAGCGGCGCATCCGCCGCCGCGCCGTGCGGGCCGCCGAGGGGCCGCAGCCGGCCATCGGTGGCTAGGCCGGCGGCCGCGATGGGGTGACCGCCGGGCGCGAAGGCGTCGGCGGCCAGCCAGTCGTCCACCGGTGGGGCCACCACGGGCAGGCCCAGCACGCTCTCGCGGATCCGCCCGTCAGGCTCCGCCACGAGGCCGCCGCCGGCCAGGCCACCAGTGGCGAGGACGAGGCGCGTGACCGCGATCGCCGTCTCTCGTGCGGCGGCCGGCACCACGACGCGAGCCACACCGCCAGCGGTCAGCTCGACCCGTGCCACGGCCTCGCCCATCAGGACGCGACCGCCGAGGCGCAGGAACGCCCTGCGGAGCAGGGCGTGGAGCCGCAGGCCGGGGATGCTCGGCGGGACCAGCGGCACCTCGAAGACGGGGCCGCCGAGCGCGTCGGCCGTCTCGGCCAGGGCGGCCGCATGGTCCTCCAGGCCCAGCACGGCCGGCAGCGCCACCCGTCGCGGACCAGCCGCATGGGCCTCCAGGGCGGCCGCCACGCGGCGCAGCATCGCGCGGCGCTCGGCCGGCCGGTCGAAGGCACGGGCCAGGTCGAGGGCCGACAGGTTGCGCCGGCCCGCCAGGTTCGGCAGAGCCACGTTCAGGCCGCTGATGCGCGCCGGGCCCGGCCCATCGGCCGATGCGTACGCGAGGCGCAGCCCGGCCGCCGCCGCCGCAGGCCACAGATCCTTGAACCCGGCGAGTCCGACCACGACGAGCCGCTCATCCCGTCCCCAGGGCGGCAGCGCGGCGGCCATGCCGCCCGGCACGAGGCCGACCCGACGGAGCGCGCCGAGCGCGGTCGGGAGCGGACGGAAGGGCCGGTCGAGGTCGCCGTGATAGGGCAGCCCGCCGCGGTTCGCGAGGGCGCTGAACCAGCCCACGGCCGGCGCCGCGTCCTCCGCCACGACCGCATAGGGGTGCCCGGCCAAACGAGCCAGGTGCTCGATCCCGTCGCGCGACGTCAGCGCCTCGGGCGGGGCGGCCACATCGAGCGGCCCGGCCGCCCACGTCAGGGTGGCATGGCCGGCCGCCACCACGACCACCCGCGCACCCCGCTCGGCCAGCTGCACGGCACAGGTGAGGCCGGCCAGGCCGCTGCCCACGACCACCACGTCAGCGCTCGGCATCGGGCTCCCCCGCGCCGATCGGGTCGGCCTCAGGCGGTCCGGTCAGGCCCAGTGTGCACCGGTAGATCCCGTCGACCAGCAGCAGCTCCTGCACCTGGCGACCCCAGGCGATGGCTCGGGTTCCCGCCAGGCGCTCGGCGAGGAAGGCCCGCGAGGCGGCCAGGGTGGGCTCCCCGAGCGCGGCCAGTGGTTCGCCTTGACGAGTCCGTCGCTCGGCCATGACGCCCGCCGCTCGGAAGGCGCAGAAGCCCCCCTGGCAGGGACCCATGCCCAGGCGCGTGCCGCGCCGGACATCGTCCAGCGAGCACGGCTCGCGTGCCTCGAGGAAGGCGTCGAGCGCGTCCCGGGTCACCAGCTCGCACTCGCAGATGAGGTCCGCGTCTCCGCCGCCCGGCGCTTCCTGAGCCGCCAGCCGGCTGCCCAGCCAGTAGTGGCGCGCCGGGTCCTGGCCCGGCAGCTGTACCTCGCCCGTCGTGCAGCGAGCCTGGACGCCGAGCTTGCGCGCCGCGAGGTCGACCGTCTCCCGGGCCATCAGGCGGTAGGTGGTGAGCTTGCCCCCGACGACCGAGATGAAGTCGTCGACGCCGTCGCGGCCATGGTCGAGGACCACGTGCGACCGGCTCCGGGCCCGCTCCACGCTCACGCCGGGCAGTGGGTCCGCGCCGCCCTCGTCGGGTGTCGGCGCGGCCAGCAGCGGGCGCATGCCCGCATAGGCGCGCAGCAGGCGCCGCTGGCGCAGCCCGGGGAAGAGGCGCTCACCCGCGTCGAGCAGGGCCGCCACCTCCGCCCGGTCCACGGTCGTATCGTCGGGATCGACCACGGGCACGTCGGTGGTACCCAGGATGCTGACCGTATGGACCGGCACCATCAGGTCGCCGTCGCCCGGCAGATGGCAGCGGTTCACGACCGTGTCGGCCAGGCGCTGGGCGAAGACCAGCATGGTGCCTTTGCCCGGCGCCATGGGCAGGCGCACCCCGGCCAGGGCGGCGATGCCACCGGCCCACGCGCCGCCCGCCGAGACCACGAGACGGGGCATGACCCGCTCGACGGAGCCGCTGCGCTGGTCGGCCAGGGTCACGCTCAGGATGCGCCGGTCCACGCGCTCGATGCCGACGACCCGCCGGTAGCGCCGCACCTCGGCGCCAAGCGACTCGGCATCGGCCAGGTTGGCCTCGATGAGTTCCCACGGCTCGAGAGCCGCGTCGCGCACGTGGAAGGCCCGACCGAGCGCCGGGTGAAGGCCCGGCTCTCGCCGCAGCAGCTCGGCCACCGGGCGTTCTTCACAGGGCACGCCCGCGGCAGCGCAGGCGGCGGCGAACCCGTCGGCGTAGGCGGCGGGGTCGCCGGGCGCCGGGGCGTACCAGCCGCCCGGGTCCACGATGGTGCGCGGCGCGATGCGCCGCAGGATCTCGTTCTCGGCCGCGCACTCGCGCGCCGCGAGCGGATCGCTGACCACGTACCGGGCACCGGAATGGAGGAGCCCGTGGTACCGCCCGCTGGTGCCGCTGCCCGCATCGCCCCGATCCACGAGCAGGCCGCGCAGGCCGCGCCGGGTCAGGTCGCGCAGGATGCCCGCGCCGGTGGCGCCGCCGCCGATGACCAGGACGTCCGGGGTCGTCGTCACCCGTCCAGCGTAGGCGATGGCGTGCCGCCGCGCCGCGCCGGCATGGCCGCCGGCGGCCCTCAGGCTGGCGCGACCCAGCCGCGGGAGCGGGCCACGGCCTTCTGCCAGCCGGCGTACAGGCGATCCCCTTCGGCCGCCGCCGGGCCGGGCACGAACCGTCGGTCGAGCGCCCAATGGGTCGCCAGCTCGGCCGTGTCCTGCCAGAAGCCGACGGCCAGGCCGGCCAGGTAGGCGGCGCCCAGCGCCGTCGTCTCGGCCACCCGCGGCCGCGCGACGGGCACGCGCAACAGGTCGGCCTGGAACTGGAGCAGGCGGTCGTTGGCCGCCGCCCCGCCGTCGACGCGCAGCTCGGCCAGCGGTGCCCCGGCGTCGGCGATCATCGCCTCCACCACGTCCCGCGTCTGGTACGCGATGGCGTCGACCGTCGCACGGGCGATGTGGGCGCCGGTCGAACCGCGCGTCAGGCCCACGATGGTGCCGCGCGCATACGGGTCCCAGTAGGGCGCGCCGAGGCCCACGAACGCGGGCACCACGTAGACGCCATCGGTGTCGGGCACCCGGGACGCGAGCCGCTCGACATCGCTCGACCGCTCGATAAGCCCCAGGCCGTCACGCAACCACTGGACGCCGGCCCCGGCGATGAAGATCGAGCCTTCCAGCGCGTAGGTCACCCGGTCGCCCAGTCGCCAGGCCACGGTCGTGAGCAGGCCGTGCCGGCTGGTGACGGGTGTGCTGCCCGTGTTCATCAGCAGGAACGCGCCGGTGCCGTAGGTCTGCTTGGCCAGCCCCTGGCCGAAGCACGCCTGGCCGAAGGTCGCCGCCTGCTGGTCGCCGGCGTCGCCGGCGATGGTGATCGGCCCGCCGAACAGACCGGGCGCTGTCGTGCCGTAGCGCTCCGAGCTGGACACCACGCGCGGGAGCATCGCGCGGGGCACGTCCATGGCCGCCAGCAGCTCGTCGTCCCAGGCCATGCGGTGGATGTCGAAGAGCAGCGTGCGGCTCGCGTTCGAGGCGTCGGTCACGTGGACCGCGCCCTCGGTCAGCCGCCAGATGAGGAACGAGTCGACCGTCCCGAACAACAGCTCGCCGCGCGCCGCCCGCTCGGTCAGGCCCGGTCGCGACGCGAGGAGGTGGTGGATCTTGGGCCCGCTGAAGTAGGCATCCAGGGGCAGACCGGTGCGTCCCCGGATGAGCGGCTCCAGGCCCCTGGCCCGCAGTTCATCGCAGTAGGCGGCGGTGACCCGGCTCTGCCAGACGATCGCGTTGTGGACCGGGCGCCCGGTCTCGCGCTCCCACACGAGGGTCGTCTCACGCTGGTTGGTCACGCCGAGACCGGCCACCTGCGCCGCCGTCACGCCGCTGGCGCGCAGCACCTCCTGCGCCACGCCCAGCTGGGAGGACCAGATGGCCTCGGGATCGTGCTCCACGGCACCCGGTGCCGGGTACAGCTGGGGGAACTCGCGCGCCGCCATCGCGACGGGCTGGCCGGCCTGGTCGAAGAGGATGGCGCGGCTCGAGGTGGTGCCCTGGTCGAGGGCGAGGACGTAGCCCGGCCCGTTCATCGCGGCGTCGCGCCCGCCGGTCAGGCTTCCAGCTTCGTCCTGATGCAGTCGAAGGTCTGACGGATCATCTTCTCCGCCGTCCCCTGGATCATGCGCGCCCCGACGCTGGCCAGCGTGCCGCTGATGTTGACGTCGGCCGCCCAGGCCAGGTCGGTGGCCTCCGGGCCGGCGGGCGCCAGCTTCATCGTGGCCGTGGCATCGACCGCACTGCCGGGCGCCTGACCATGCGCCTTCATGGTCGCCGAGTCGGGCTCGTGCAGGTCGGCCATCTCCATGTCGACCACGAAACGGGCCTTGATGAAGCCCACGCCGACCGTGGCACGCGCCTTGAAGTGGGTCGCGTCGACCGGTTCCACGCTCTCCACCCCCGGACCGCAGGAGCCCACCCGCTGGGGGTCCATCAGGAACGCCCACACCTGGGGCTGGGCGGCGGCGACGCGTTCGGTGCCCTCGAATCTCATGCGCGCTCCCGATCTATGGCTCGCTGGGCGCCCCGGCACCCACGTAGCTGGCGGGGTCGCGCACGAAGCGCGCCCGACACCCGACGCTGCAGAAGTAGTAGATGGTGCCCTGATCCTGGGCGATGTGACGCGCGGTGACCACCGTCACGTCCATGCCACAGACCGGGTCGACCGCCGTCTCCGGCTCGCTGCTCGCGACCGCCGCATGGCGCCCGACGGGCGGCTCGGGGCCGGCCGGCGAAGCGCCATGGCTCTCATCGGCCCCGACCAGGGCGGCCGGTCCGGGCGCCGCCACGAACGAGGCCCGACCGCGGCGTACCTGCACCAGCTCGGCCAGGATGGAGATGGCGATCTCGGGCGGTGCCTGGGCCCCCAGGTCCAGGCCGGCCGGTGCGCGCAGGGCGGCCAGGCGGTCCTCTGCGATGCCCGCCTCGCGCAGGTAGTCCCGGACGGCGACAGCGCGAGCATGGCTGGCCACCAGCCCGACATACGCCACGTCGCGCGCCAGGATCGCCTCCAGCGCCTCCTCGTCCCAGCCGCCCTGCGAGGCGACCACCACGAAGGGCGGCGTGACCGGCACCAGCGCCGCCAGGTCCATGTCGGGGTGGACCTCGATGTCCGGCCCCAGGACACCGGGATAGGCCACCGGGTCGATGACGCTGACGCGATACCCGGCCACGACCCCGGCCCGGGCGAGGGCCTGGGCGATGGGCGTGGCCCCGATGATCCACAGCTCGGCGCGGGGCAGGTGCGGTTCCACGAAGATCTCCAGGGTGCCTCCCGAGTGGCAGGTCATGACGTACTCGATGATGCCGTCACCACGGCGGCCCTCGCCGCCGCTCCGACTGAGGCGCAGCAACCGCGGCTCGCCGTCGGCCAGCGCCCGCAGCGCCTCCCGCACGACGACCGGCTGGGCACAGCTGCCGCCCACCCAGCCCTCGATGGTGCCATCGGGGTGGACCAGGCCGCGGGCCCCCGGACGGGCCGAGGTCGGCCGCTCGATGGCCACCACGGTGGCCATCGCGAAGGGGCGGCCGGCCTGGTCCAGGGAGGCGGCACGACCGAGGATATCGGGCGCGCCGCCGGCATCGACCGCTATGCGGTGACCCCCTTTTCGTGCAGGATGCGCCAGATCTTCTGGGGTGTCATGGGGATGTCGACATTGCGGACGCCGAGGTGCCAGAGGGCATCGACGACCGCGTTGACGATCGCCGGCGGCGCCCCGACGGTGGCCGACTCGCCGACGCCCTTGGCCCCGATGGGATGGTGCGGCGACGGCGTCACGGTCTTGTCGGTCTCCCAGGCCGGGGTCTCGACGGCCGTCGGCAGGAGGTAGTCCATGAACGTGCCGTTGAGGTTGTTGCCCAGCTCGTCGTAGGTGATCTCCTCGTAGAGCGACGGGGCGAAGCCCATCGTGAGGCCGCCGTGGATCTGGCCGTCGACGATCATCGGATTGATGATGTTGCCGCAGTCATCGACGGCCACGAAGCGCCGCACGGTGACCTGGCCGGTGCCCTTGTCGATATCGACCACGCAGATGTACGAGCCGAAGGGGAAGGTCAGGTTGGGCGGGTCGTAGTAGTCGACCGCCTCGAGGCCGGCCTCCATGCCCTGGGGATGGTTGGTGTACGCCGCGAACGAGATCTCCTGGATGGTCTTGGACCGCTCGGGCGAGCCCTTCACGAAGAACTTGCCGTTCTCCCATTCGAGGTCGTCCGGGTTGGCCTCGAGCAGGTGCGCCGCCAGCAGCCGGGCCTTGGCCCGGATCTTGCGCGCGGCCACGGCCGTGGCCGCGCCGGCCACGGGGGTGGAGCGTGAGGCATAGGTGCCCAGGCCGTAGGGCGCGGTGTCCGTGTCGCCGTACTCGATGGCGATGTCGGCGACCGGGAAACCGAGCTCCTCGGCGATGATCTGGGCGAAGGTCGTCTCGTGGCCCTGGCCCTGGGTCTGCACGCCGATGCGGGCCATGACCTTGCCCGTGGGATGGACGCGGATCTCGCACGAGTCGAACATCATGATGCCGATGATGTCGAAGTCGTGCGAGGGCCCGGCGCCCACGATCTCGGTGAAGGAGCTGATGCCGATGCCCATCAGCTCGCCCCGGTCACGCTTCTCGGCCTGTTCCTTGCGCAGGTCGTCGTAGCCGATGATGGCCATCGCCTTGCGCAGGGCGGCCGGGTAGTTGCCCGAGTCGTACTCCCAACCGGTCGGCGTCTTGTACGGGAACTGCTCGGGCTGGATGAAGTTGTCGAGG
>JBIOID010000067.1:0-8680 GCA_044449585.1 Candidatus Limnocylindrales bacterium | reverse complement strand
GACCTTGCCGGTCAGCGTCTTGCCCACGGCGGTGACGGTGACCGAGGCGGCCTGGCCGACCTTGAGCGAGTTGATGTCGTCCTCGGCGAAGTCGCCGGTGGTGACCATCTTGCCGGCCTGGAGCGTGATGGCGTTGCCGGAAGGGGCGTTGTACCCGGCCACGATGGTGACCGTGGCCACGGTGCCATCGGCCGGCGCGACGAGCGTCGCGTTGTCGACCACCGTCTGCGCCGAGTCGACGCTCACCTGCGCCGTGGCCACCGAGGCCTGGTCCGCGGCGATCGTCGCAGCCGGTGCCGCGGCGACCTTGGTGAGATAGCCGTCCCGGGCCGAGGTCACGGACAGCTGCGCGGAATTGATGCTCTGGAGGGCCTGATGCGCCGACTGCGTGGCTTGCTGCTGGGTATTGGCCAGCTGCGCCTCAGCACTGGTGATGGCCGCCTGGTCGGCGGCGATGACATCGGCCGGCGCACTGGCCGCCTGGTCGGTGGCGAGCTGCGCCTTCGCCCTGGTCACGCCTGCCTTGGCCTGGTTCACGGACAGCCTGTTCTTGGCCAGCGTGTCGGCGTAGTTGGTGCGCGCATTCGACAGTTGCTGCTCGGCCTGGGTGATCGACAAGCGGGCGCTGGCCTTGTCGAGCGCGGTCGCACCCGCCTGGTCGGTGGCCAGCCTGGCCTGGGCGGCAGCCAGGTTGGCCTGGGCGACGGCCAACTCTGGCGTGGCGTTGACGTCCGATGCGGTGGCCAGGGCGTCGCCCTGCTTGACCGCCTGGCCGACCACCACGTTGACCGTCTGGACGGGCCAGGTGACGCTGCTCGAGCTGGGCGAGGCACTCGAGCTGGAGCTGGTGACGATGGTCGGCACGGATCCGAACGCCAGGCCGTATGTGGTGGCGGGTGCGAGGCTGCCCGTGGCGACGACCTCGTCGACGACATCGGTCTGGGTGACGCGCGCGGTCAGGATCGCGTTGCTGGATGCGTTGCCCAGGTTGGGGCTGACGATGACGAAGCCCACGGCGCCCACGCCGATGACGAGCAGCAGCACCGCGGCGACGATCTTCAGGCGCATGGGGACCTCGATCAAGTGAAGAGACTGGAGCGCGCCGCGCCGGCGGGGGATCCAGCGCGCGCGCAGCTTCACTATCGAGTGGTCGCCTGAAGGTGTCCTGAATGGCCCGTGCGTGTCCGCGACGGCGCCGGGTGCGTCAGCGGGCGGCGGTGCCCGTCCGGTGCGTGGCAGGGGAGCGGCGGGCGGGCGCGGTCGCCTCGCGGCGGCGGCCGCCATCGCCCGATCGGCCGCTGGCTGATCCGGGGCCCCGCAGGGGGCGCGGCTCGACGTCGCGATCGGGCACGAAGCCCTCCTCCACGCGCCACGGGATGGCGCGCTTGAGCAGGCGCTGGACGCCGCGCAGGAGGTCCGCCTCGTCCATGCACACGAGCGAGATGGCGTCCCCGGTCAGGCCGGCCCGGCCGGTCCGTCCGATGCGGTGGATGTAGTCCTGGGGATCGAACGGCAATTCGAAGTTGACGACATGCGGCAGATCCTCGATGTCCAGGCCGCGGGCGGCCACGTCGGTGGCCACGAGGGCGATGACCTCGCCCTGCTTGAACGCCTCGAGGGCGCGCGTCCGCTCGCCCTGCGTGCGGTCGCTGTGGATCGCTTCGGCCGCGATACCCTGGCGCTCCAGCCAGCTGGCGAGGCGGCGCGCCGCGATCTTGGTGCGCGTGAAGATCAGCGCCTGGCGCAGGTCGTAGCGCCGGATAAGGTGCGCCAGCAACTCTTCCTTGCGGTCGCGGTCGACGGGGATGACGAGCTGGCGGACCGACTCCGCCGGCTGGTTGCGGGGGGCGACCTCGACCGTCGCGGGGTCGTGCAGCCACTGGGCCGCGAGGCGCCGGATGTCGTCCGAGAACGTGGCCGAGAAGAGCAGGTTCTGGCGCTTGGCGGGGAGCAGGGCCAGGATGCGCCGGATGTCCGGCAGGAAGCCCATGTCGAGCATCCGATCGGCCTCGTCGAGCACGAGGACCTCGACCTGGCCCAGGTTCACGTTGCGCTGCTCCACGTGATCCAGCAGGCGCCCCGGGGTGGCCACCAGGATCTCCACCCCGCCCCGCAGGGCGCGTGTCTGGGGGTCCATGTCCACGCCGCCGAAGACGGCCGCGCTGCGCAGCTGACCGAGGTGGCGGGCGTAGGTCCGGAAGCTCTCTTCGACCTGCATGGCCAGTTCGCGCGTGGGCAGGACGACCAGGGTGCGGACCGGGTGGCGGGCCGGCGAGAAGCTCGGGTTGGCGGTCGCCATCAGGCGCTCGAGGATGGGCAGGGCGAAGGCGGCCGTCTTGCCCGTTCCGGTCTGCGCGGCCGCCAGCAGGTCGCGGCCCTCGCGCACCAGGGGGATGGCCTTCGCCTGGATGGGGGTGGGTTCCTGATAGCCCTCCTCTTCGACGGCGCGGAGGAGTTCGGCCGGCAAGCCGAGCTGGGAGAACGACAAGTGCGCTCCGGGGCTGGGGGTTGTGCTATGGACGGGCGCGGCGAGCGCGACCGCGGTCAATAGGGCAAGGATAGCGACGCGCCCGGCGCAAGGCGGCGCGAGGCGCCACAGACCGGGCAGGTGGCGACGGCCGTCTCCTGGTCGAGGCGCATGAAGGTGGTGCAGCCGTTCGTCCGGCAGTAGAGGGCCGGGGCCGGTGCACGATGGTCGGCGCGGTTGGTCCGCTGCTGGCGGCGCATGGCGATGCCGCGCTGGCTGATGGTGGTGATGGTGCTCGCACTCCGCGAGATCATGGGGTCTTTTGTCCTTCGTGGTCGGCTGCGCCAGGCGCCGTGCGCGGCTAGCAGCCAGTTCGTTGTGGGCTCGACGGGCGGGAAGCCCGGAGCGAGTCGTTGGTGAGGCGCCCCGGCTCTGATCCGGGAGCAGCGGTCATGCTGCTCACACCGGTATCGGCCCTCGAGGCGATGACCAGATGATGGGCCACCGATGGCTATCTGTCAAACGTGCCATGACCGGCCCGCCGCCCGTAGCGCCCGATCAGGGTCAGCCAGTCATCACTCAGGTCACGATCTTGGGCGCATCCGTGCGCATCGACACCAGCAGGCCCAGCACGATCGCCACGACCGCGCCGCCGAAGGCGAGGGCGAGCGCGATGTCGGGTGCCCAGGCGAAGGCCACCCCGACCGCCACCAGGGCACCGCCGAGCCCGCTGCCCAGCGCGTTGCCGAGCACGTCGAAGAGTTGGAGGCTGGACGTCGCCGTTCCTTCCTGGCCGGTCGGCGCCTGGCGCAGGACGGTGAGGGTCACCACCGGGTAGCACAGGCCCATGCCCAACCCGGCCAGGGCCCACCCCGCGGCGGCCACCCAGATGGGCGTGGTGTCGAACAGCACGGTAGCCGTCACGGCGATGCCGATGGCCACGCAGATCAGCCCGGCCGCCATGAGCCGCCGAGCCCCCCAGCTGGCCACGAGGCGCGATTGCGTCCAGGAGCCAGTCGTCCAGGTGACGGTCGCGAAGGTCAGCGCGATGCCGGCCACGAGCGGTGTCTGGCCGCGCACCGATACGAGGGCCAGCGGCAGGAAGGCCTCGGCACCGAAGAAGCCGAAGGTCATGATGCCGCGCAGCAGGATCGTGGCGGGCAGGCCGCGGCGGGCCCGCAGGGTGCCCCGGGGCACGAGCCGCCGCACGGCCCAGATGCCCACGCCGAGCGCCAGCGGGGCGGCCAGGAGCAGGCCCCACCAGGTGACGGTCGTCAGGGCGGCCAGCAGCACCCCGGCGGCGGCCGCGGTCACGATGGCCGGCCCGACCCGGCTGCCCGCCGAGGCGTCACGCGGGGCGGGCGGCGGCAGCCTGATGCCCGCCAGGGCCGAGAGGCTCAGGACGGCACCGAGGCCCAGCAGCGGCAGTAACCCGAAGAAGACGAGGCGCCAGTCCAGCGCCGTGGCCACGAACGCGGCGGCCGCGGGGCCGACCAGGCCGGGCACGACCCAGGCCGTGGACAGGACGGCGAACATGCGCGGCTGCGCCGAGTCGGCATAGGCCCGCCCGATGGCGACATAGGTCACGGTCGGCAGCGCGCCGCCGCCCAGGCCCTGGATGACGCGGGCGCCGATGAGCACGGGCATCGACGGCGACAGCCCGCCCAGGACGAGCCCGATCCCGAACAGCAGGAGCCCCGCGGCGAAGGGCCGCACCAGGCCGCCCCGGTCGATCTGCACCCCGGCCACGACGATGCCCACCAGGGTGCCCAGGAAGAACCCGCTGAACGCCCAGCCGTAGAGCTGGAGGTCGCCCAGCTCGCGGGCCACGACGGGCATGATGGTCGACACCGCCAAGGCCTCGAACGCGACGAGCGTCACGGTGAGGACCAGGCCGACCGTCAGGCGCCGACGGGCCGGCGACCAGACGCCGGATGCGCCGCCGATCTCGGGCGCCGCCAGGGGAACGGCCGGGCCGTGGCCGATGCCCGTCCCCTCGTCGACCGTGACCATCGTGGTCACTGTAGCGGACCGGCCAGCGCCACGGCCCCGACGGCAGCGGCCACGGCCGGCAACACGAGGCGAAGGATGACCAGCGCCGCGAGGGCCATCGCCAGGATCAGGGCCGCCCGCAGCAGCAGCGCCTGGGCGCGCGTGAGGGGCGCCCCGGTGAAGCGGCTTACGAGCAGCTCCACCTCCTCGTCCCACGTCCGCGTCGGTCGACCCATCGAGCTCGAGTCTACGGGCGGGCGTGGTGCGCGGGCTTGGTACCGTAGTCAGGCCGCGGTACCATCCTGCCCGATATGACGGTGACCCTGCGACCGCCGGAGCGGCTGTGGTACACGGGTGATGCGGACGCGGATCGCCTGCTGGCGCGTGATCCGCTGGCGCTGGTGATCGGCTTCGTGCTGGATCAGCAGGTCACGGTCCAGAAGGCCTTCAGCGGCCCGCACGAGCTTGAGCGGCGCCTGGGGGAACGTCTGGATGCGGCGCGTCTGGCGGCCCTCGAACCGAGCCACCTGGTGGCGCTGTTCCAGCAACGGCCGGCCCTGCACCGTTTCCCGGGTTCCATGGCCGGCCGCGTCCAGGCGGTGTGCGCGGTGATCGCGCATGACTACGGGAACGACGCAGCGCGCCTCTGGACGGAGGCACGGGACGGCCCGGACCTGCGGCGGCGGCTGATGGCCCTGCCCGGCGTGGGCGAGATGAAGGCGGCCACCATCATGGCCGTGCTGGCCCGGCGATTCGGGTTGCAGCTGCCGGGCCTCGAGGATGTCCTGCCGCGCCGTCCGACGCTGGGCGACGTGGACTCGCCGGAGGCGCTGGCCGACTATCAGGCCGGCAAGCGGGCCTACAAGGCGGTCCTGCGCGCGGGCGGCTCGGCGGCTGAGGCGGGCGCCGCGGCGATGGACGCCGGGCGGACTACGCCAGGGCCATCCTGAGCGCGTCGTCCAGCGCCGGCCGCTGGAAGACGTAGCCCTCCGCCAGGGCCCGCTGCGGCACCACGCGCCGACTGCCCAGGGCCAGGGTGGCCATCCCGCCCAGCAGCAGCCGCACCGGCAGGCCCGGCGTGGGGACGCGGGCCGGTCGGTGCAGCACCTGACCCATCGCGCGCGCCAGATCGAGTTGCCGGACGGGCTCGGGTGCGACGACGTTCAGTGCGCCGCTCAGCGTGGGCCGGGCCAGCGCCAGACGATACAGCCCGACGACGTCCTCGATGGCCACCCAGCTGAACCACTGGCGCCCGCCACCGATCGGCCCGCCCAGGCCGAGGCGCACGGGCAGTGCGAGCAGGCGCAGGGCGGGTGCGTCACGAGCGACGACCACCGCGCAGCGCATCAGGACGAGGCGTACGCCGGAGGCCTCGACCGGCGCAGCCGCCGCCTCCCAGGCCGTGCACAGGCGCGCCAGGAACGTGGTCGAGAACGGCGTGGCCTCGGTCGCCGGCTCGTCGTCGCGGCCCTCGTACCCGTCGGTGCCGCTGGCATTCAGCAGCACGGCCGGACGCTCGTCCGTTCGCAGGCGACCGATGGCCCTGACGACGGCCGTGGTGGCCTCGACCCGACTGCTCACGAGGAGGCGCTTGCGGGCGGCCGTCCATGGCCACCGGCCGATCGTCGCGCCCGCGAGGTTGATCACGGCATCCGCTCCGGCGAGTTCGGCGGCCCACGCGTCGTCGGGCCGATGCGCGTCCCAGCCCACCACGCGGGCCCCCGCCGGGACCGCCAGGGCGGTGGCGGCAGGGCGCCGGCTCAGGACCACGACGTCGGCGTCATCGCCCCGCAGGGCCGCCACGAGGTGCCGGCCCACCAGGCCCGACCCGCCTGCGATGATGACCTTCATCCGATGGAGTCCGCGCCGTGCGCGACGCGGCAGCTGGCGCCGCCCACCCCGAGGAGGCGCCCGACGCGGTCGCGGTGGCCGGCCCCCAGGCGGTAGCCCAGCTCCGTCAACCGGCGCGCCGGCCCGACGCTGACGAGGCGGGCCGCGATCCACCACCGCGGCAGCACCCCCAGCACGGCGAGCATGGCCGCCCCGGATGCCTCGACCCGACCCGTGCGCTCATCGATGACGTGCAGAGCGGCCGGCAGGTCATGCGTGAGCGCGACCTCGCGCACCCGGGCTCGCTCGGCTTGGCGCGCCGCCTGGAGCGGCAGGAACGTCAACCGCGCGTCGCGGTCGCGACGGCGCAGCCAGCGCGTCGTCGCGGCGCAGAAGCCGCATTCGGCGTCGTACAACACGATGAGGTGGCGAGACGCCTGGCGCCGCGCCCCGGCCGGGTGCTGGGTCAAGGGCTTCATCTTGCTACCTGAGTATATCAAGAAATTCAAGGTGGCAAGAGACGCGAGCCCGCGTTGCCGCCTGCTCGATCGATCGCCCGGGGGTCCGGTTCCCGCTTGGGGGGCCGCATCGTCACCAGCAGGTAGGGCATCGCCGCGTCTCGTCCGCTGTCGCGGATCTGCATCTCGAGTGCGCCGGGGTACCGGTCGCGGAGGGCGACGCGCACGCCGCGCACCGTCCGTTCCAGGAGCGCCACATCGGCGACCACGCTGGCGAATGCGTCCAGCTCCCGGCGGGTGCGGGTCGGCGCGGCGACGTGGATCTCCGTCAGGCCGTCGGCCTGCCAGGCGATGCGTACAGCACCGTCGAGCTCCACGGTCATCGAGCCCCAGCCGCTAGGGACCGGGACGCTGGCTGCCCTCGGTGCCGCGATCCCGCAGGAAGCGCTCGATGTCGGAGATGAGGTCGTCACCGGCGGGCAGGCGCGATTCGTCGACCATCGCCTCCAGGCGCTCGACATATGCCCGCGTGTCCTCGTCGGCGGCCGTGGCGGTGTCGAGCCGGGCGCGCAGCTGGCGGGCCTCGTCGCGCAGGTCACCGGTCGAAGGCTGCACGCCAAGGTGGCGCCCCACCGCGTTCAGCAAGGCCAGCGATGCGCTCGGGTAGGCGCCGCTCACGTAATGCGGGATCTGGGCGAAGTAACCGAGCGCCGGCAACCCGCCGCGCGCGATCGCCATGTCGAGCACCGAGAGGGCCGCCGAGGGCACCCGCAGCAGGCCCGTCGGGCCCGCCTGGACCGCGCCACGCAGCAGGCCGGGGCTCGACTCGATGCCCATCAGCGTCACCGGTCGCGTGTGGGGCACGGCGGCCGGGATGGCGCCCAGGCTGATCCACTCGGCCACGCTGAAACGACGGGCCAGTTCGAGCAGGTCCTCCCCCAGCTCCTGCCAGCGGAAGTCCGGTTCGTGGCCGTGCAGGATGAGCACGTCGCGATCATCCATGCGGACGCGATGGAGCTCGATGGCCGGCCAGGTCAGCTCGGCGGGGCGACCGTCGATGATCTCCAGGGTCGGCCGGCGTGCGCGGTAATCGAAGAGGGCGTCGCTGTCGAAGGTCGCCAGCAGGTGGCCATCCGTCACGAGCGCCTCGGCGGCAGCCGTGGCCGCACCGCCCGCGTCGACCCAGCCGTCGAAGGCGACGACGACGCTGGGCGAGATCAGATCGGGAGCTTCACGCAGTCGATACAGCGTCACCCGACAAGGATATCGCCGTCCGGCTTCCGCTCAGCTGCAGCCGCTCGTGCTGCCGCAGTTGAGGCATTTGTAGCAGCTGCCGTTGCGAACCATGATCGAACCGCAGTCGGCGCAGCTGGGCGAGTCGGCGCTCACCTCGAAGCTGACCCTGGTGGCGCCCAGGCTGAGCGACGTCATGGGGGCGGCCGAGGCCTTGGCGTGGCCGTTGCCGTTCGCGCTCGCATGACCGTTGGTGCTGGCGGTCGCCTCGGCGAGCGGGATGAGGACCGTTCGCCTGGCCTCGGCGCGCGGCGCCTCGGCCGGCTCGTCCGCGTTCGCCGTGGCCGTGGGCGGAGCGGCCGCCGGCGGGTCAGCCCTCGGCGGGTCAGCCCTCGGCGGGTCAGCCCTCGGCGGGTCCGCCCTCGGCGGGTCCTGGCTCATGCCGGGGCCACCGGCCCCCACCGTGGGAAGGGCGGCCGTGAGGGTCGCGCCGACCGTCGGGACGTCAGGCTGCTAGCGCGTGATCTAGCCCAGCGACTGGCGCTCGTCGATGGGCAGGAATCGCGCGCCCAGCCAGCGGAAGATGTAGTCGATGGTGGACTTGGCGATGGGGATCTCGGGATTGCCGGTGAAGCCGGCCGGCTAGAAGCGCACGTGGGCGAACTTGTTGACCAGGTCGCGCAGCGGTACGCCGTACTGG
>JBIOID010000066.1:0-8711 GCA_044449585.1 Candidatus Limnocylindrales bacterium | reverse complement strand
GTCGGGCCCGGCCCCTCAGGGGCGAGCGGGGCAGGCGCCTCGGGTGCGGGGGGTGTTGCGATAGCCATGGGAACCTCCGGGTCGTGGGTGCGCATCGGGGACCACCGGCGCGCACCTCGGGGAGGTTCAGATCGCGCCGGCGCCTCGACAGGAGCACCGATACCCGGCTGGACAGCAGCGGGTCACGCGGCACGGAGCGGCACCGATCAGGCTCGCGAACACCCGGCAAGTCTGGGGCTGGAACGATGAGCTGTCAACGACCCGTGCCCGTGGCCATCGGGGCGCACGGACTCAACCGGCGGTCGGTGACTCCAGCCAGGCGGCGATGGCCTCGGCCACATCCTGCCAGCCGTCCTGCGCGAGGGTCCAGTGGCTGCGGCCGGGGAACTCGCGGAAGGCCGTCACGGCCCCCGATCCGGCGTACTTGCGGTAGTTCCGCCGGTTGATGACCGGCGGCACGATGTGATCCGCTCCGCCGGCGACGAGGAGCAGCGGCGCCCGCTTGGCGTTCTTGAAGTCGACGCGGCAGGGGCTGCCGGCCGTCATGCTGGCCAGCGCCCCCTGGAAGAAGATGCGGCCGGTCTCGGGCGTGACGTACGTGTCGTACGCGGCCTGCTGCTCCGCCGGGGCCAGCGTGTTGACGAAGGCGTAGGCGAACTGGGCCGGCGACCAGCGCACGACCTTGCGCCAGCCGCGCCACGTGAGGAGCACCGACGCCAGCGAGCGGAACGCGGTCGGCTCGAAGGCCCACACCCCACTCGGCGGCGCCGAGTCGATGGCCACGCCGGCCGCCCCCAGGCCGCGGTCCAGCAGCAGTTGCACGATCAGGCCGCCGAAGGAGTGGCCGATCAGGATCGGCGGCTCGTCCAGGCCGCGCACGAGGCCCTCGTAGTGGGCCGCGATCTCGCCGATGCCCAGGCCCATCAGGGGCGAAGGATCGGCCCGGATCGCCTCCACGGGTCGGTCCTTGCCCGGCCACGCCGGCGCGACGCATTCGTAGCCCCGCGCCCGGAAATACCCCACCATGGGCTCCCAGCACAGGGATGTGACCCACGCGCCATGGATGAAGACGATCCGCCTGCTCACCGCCAGATGCTACTATCCGCCCCACAACTGAAGAGCCTTATCAAGAGTGGTGGAGGGACCGGCCCTGTGAAGCCCGACAACCTACCGGCGGCGACGCCGGCAAGGTGCCACATCCGGGCAGGAGCGCCTGCGAGATAAGGGATCCTCCCTGACCCTTCCTCACAGGAAGGGTCTTCTGTTTCTCCGGACCACTCGTGGATCGGTGAGCCGCCCGCCCGCCAGCGCCCGGAGAGCCCCATGACCAGCCCCATCGCCTCGACCGCCACAGGCGGTCCGCCGCCCGACCCGACCCGTCGGTCCAGCCACCTCGAGAGCCTGCGCTGTCGCCGGTGCGGCCAGGTCCAAGCGCTCGGCCCGGCGTTCGTGTGCCCTGCCTGCTTCGGGCCGCTGGAGGTGGTCTACGACCTGGCGGTGGCGCGGGCCCAGCTCGATGCCGTGACCCTGGCCGGCCGACCGTCGGGCATCTGGCGCTACCTGGAGCTGTTGCCGGTGGCGGCACCCCCGGCCCGTGGTCTGGCCGTGGGCGGGACGGCCCTGGTGCGCGCCGACGGCCTGGCGCACGCCCTGGGGCTACGCACGTTGTGGCTCAAGGACGACAGCCGCAACCCGACGCTCTCGTTCAAGGATCGCGTCGTCGCGATGGCCGCCGCGCGGGCCGTCGAGTTCGGCTTCGACACGCTGGCCTGCGCCTCGACGGGCAACCTGGCCGGCGCCACCGCGGCCGCCGCTGCCGTGGCTGGCCTGCGCTGTGTCGTCTTCGTCCCGGCCGACCTGGAGCCGCCCAAGATCGCCCAGGCGCTCGCCTACGGCGCCACGGTCGTGCCCGTCAACGGCACGTACGACCAGGTCAACAGGCTCTCGCTCGAGGTGGCCGGCGAATACGAGTGGGCGTTCGTCAACGTGAACCTGCGGCCCTACTACGCCGAGGGCAGCAAGACGCTGGCGTTCGAGGTCGCCGAGCAGCTCGGCTGGCGCCTGCCCGACGTGCTCGTCGCGCCGCTCGCGTCCGGCTCGCTCTACGTCAAGACCGGCAAGGCCGTGCGCGAGCTGGAGGCGGTCGGCTTGGTGGAGCCGCATCCGGTGCGCTTCGTGGGCGGCCAGGCGGCCGGCTGCGCCCCCATCGCCGCGGCCTTCCACACCGGACGCGACGTCATCGAGCCGGTGCGCGACCCCGACACGTTCGTCAAGTCACTGGCCATCGGCGACCCGGCCGACGGTGCCTATGCGCTGGAGCTGGCCCGCACGAGCGGTGGCTCGCTGGAAGCGGTGCCGGACCAAGCCACGGCGGCCGCCATCCGCCTCGTCGCGGAGACGGAGGGCATCTACACCGAGACGGCCGGCGGGGTCACCGTGGCCGCCCTCCAGCAGGCGCTGGCCCGCGGCGTGGTGCGGCCCGAGGATGAGGTGGTCGTGCTCCTGACCGGCAATGGTCTCAAGACGCCCGACGCCCGCACGGTGGGCCTTGAGGCGCCGCCCGGCGGACGCGACGGGGCGCGCATCCGGCCGGGTCAAGCCGGCCTGGCCGAGCCGATCGGCCCCTCGTTGCGTTCCTTCGAGGCCTGGTACGCGAGCGCCTGACCGATCAGCCGGTGCCCTGCAGGCCGGCCGCGATGCCGTTGATGGTGAGCTGCATCAGCCGCCGCTCCCGCGCCTCGTCAGCGCGCGGCCGCCGCGGGCCCGGGCGCCGCGACCGCGCGAGCAGGTCGAGCTGCAGTTCGGACAGCGCCGCCACGTACGGGTTGCGCAGCACGATGGCACGGCGCAGGACCGGCGCCGCGGCCAGCAGGTGGGGCACGCCCTTGAGGCGCAGGACGGCCGCCACGGATCGTTCGTACTCGTCCTCGACGGCGCGCCACTGGGGATCCGCCAGGCCGTCGTCCGCCAGCGCGCCGTAGCGGCGTGCGACGGCCAGGTCGACCCGGGCCAGGCTCGCCTCGGCGTTGTCGATGACGCTGGCCAGGAACGGCCAGCGCGTGTAGAGGGCGGCCAGCTCGTCCAGCGCGGACGGCCCGTGGCGCGCCGCGAACCGGTCGAGGGCACTGCCCAGGCCGTACCAGCCGGGCACCTCCAGGCGCGCCTGGGCCCAGGCGAAGACCCAGGGGATCGCTCGCAGGCCGTCGAGCCAGGCACGGTCGTCGACCGCCGCCGCGCCGCCGTGTCCGCGCGCCGATGGGCGGGAGCCCAGCCGCATGGCCATCACTTCGTCGATCGGCGTCACCTGGCGGAACCACGGCACGAAGCCGGGCGCCTCCACCAACCCCCGGTAAGCCGCGAACGCGTCCGCGGCCAGCTCGTCCATGAGGTCGGCGGCCCGCGGCGGCTCTGCCGTCGCCGTCTCGGACGCGAGCAGCGCCGCGTGGGTGAGCTGCTCCAGGTGGCGCCGCGCGATCCGACCATCGGCGTACCGGGCCGCCACCACCTCACCCTGCTCGGTCAGCTTCAGGCGCCCGTCGACCGAGCCCGGCGCCTGGCCCCGGATGGCGCGGTTGGCCGGCCCCCCGCCGCGGCCGATGGCGCCGCCCCGGCCATGGAACAGCGTCAACTCCAGGCCGTGGCGCCGGGCCGCCGCGACCAGCGCGCCCTGCGCCCGGTAGAGCTGCCAGTTGGCGGCCAGGAAGCCGCCGGCCTTGCTGGAATCCGAGTAGCCGAGCATCACCTCCTGGCGATCACCCCGTGCCGCCAGGTGTGCGCGGTAGCGGCCATCGGCCATCAGCCCATCGAGCAGCGCACCCGCTCCGTCGAGGGCGTCGGGCGCCTCCAGCAGGGGCACCACGTCGAGCTCGAGCGGCGCGCCGCCGGCCCCGATCCGACTCGCCGCCGCGGCCGCGAGATCGAGGACCGCCACCAGGTCGGCCGGCGCCGTCGTGAAGCTCACGATGTAGCGACGGCAGGCCTCGGGCCCGAAATCGGCCTGGATGGCGGCCATGGCGTGGAAGGTGGCCAGCACATCGCCGAGCGTCACGCCCGGAGCCACCATGGTCCCCTCGGTCGCGCCCGCGCGGAGGGCCGCCAGCGCAGCCCGGTGGACCGCCTCGTGCTGGCGCACCTCCAGGTCGGCCAGGTGGAAGCCGAAGGTGGCCAGCCGCCAGCGCAACTCCTGCACCTCCCCCCAGGCGACGCGCTCGAGGCCATCGGCGCACAGGGCCGTCTGCAGCTCGACGAGCTCCTCGTCAAGGTCGGCCGCCCCGGCGTAGCCGTCGGACGCCGGGTCGCCCTGCACGAGCCGGATGCGGGTCCGCCGCAGGCGCTCGGCGATGAAGCCGCACCTGCGCCGGTAGGGCTCGTCCGGGAAGCGGCGGTCGAGCTGCCGGGCGAGATCGGAGAACGCCGTCGCATCGCGTCGCAGGCGCGCGGCCAGGCCGGCGTCGAGGGCCACGGCGGGGGTCGACGCCAGCTGCTGCATGAGGCGCGTGGCGACGGCCTCGTAGCCGTGCAGCACGTGGTCGGCCTGGATGCGCATGGCCCGCCGCGTGTCGTCGGCGGTGACCGCCGCGTTGCCGTCGCGATCTGCGCCGATCCACGAGCCGAGGCGCAGGAAGGCCTCGATGCGCGGCGGGCGGCTGCCGCTCCGCGCGTCCAGGGCCGCGTCGGCCGCGCGATACAGCTGCGGCGCCACGGTGAAGAGGGTCTCGTCGAAGAAGGTCATGGCCGTGCGGACCTCGTCGAGCGGCTGCAGCGCATGGGGTCGCACCGGGGTGGTGTGCCACAGCAGCGCCAGCTCCTCGCGCAGGTGGCGCGTCGCCTCGGCGTGCTCGGCCGCCGTCCGGGCCGGGTCGTCGCTGCGCTCGAGCCAGATGGCACAGCGGCGCAACGCCAGCAGCACCGTGCGACGCCGCGCCTCCGTGGGGTGGGCGGTGAGCACCGGCATCACCCGCAGGCGGCGGAACCGCTCGTCGAGCTCGGCCTCGCCGACGCCGCGCTCGCGCAGCGCCCCGATGGCCTGGAGCAGGGAGTCCTCGACCACGCCGCCGGGCGCCTCCCGCTCGCGGGCGCGCAGGGTGCGCACCCGCTGCCGCTCCTCCGCCAGGTTGACCAAGTGGAAGAACAGGGTGAACGCGCGCGCCACCACCTCGGCGTCGTCCAGCTCTGGCGGGGCGCGGCGGGCGCCCGACGAACGGGGGCCCGCGCGGCGCGCGACCATGGCCCGGCGCGTCGTGGCCACCAGGCGGGACCGCTCGCGGCCCGCCTGCTCGGCGATGGTGTCGTTGAGCAGCGAGCCCAGGAGCCGGATCTCGCGGGCCAGCGGATCGCTCGTCACCGGGGCGACCTCCACGCGCAACCGTGCCGCAACGTCGGCCATGACTCGCCTTCCCTACCGTTTGTATCGTGGTCCTGATGGCCGATCCTGTCAGCATCCCAGCCGCGCACGCCGAACAGCTGGAGCAGCTGCGCTTCCTGCATCACGTGGCGCGCCTGGCGAC
Source organism: Candidatus Limnocylindrales bacterium (assembly GCA_044449585.1). Taxonomy (GTDB): domain Bacteria; phylum Chloroflexota; class Limnocylindria; order Limnocylindrales; family CSP1-4; genus DASPUH01. The sequence goes on along the minus strand of JBIOID010000066.1, from coordinate 3,204 downwards.
GACCGCGCGCACCTGGGACGAGCTGCTCGAAACGGTCGTCGACGAGACACGCGACAGCCTGCACGCCGACGTGTCCTCGCTCTACCTGCTCGATCGCGATGGGCGGCACCTGACGCTCGCCGCGACCAACGGCCTGGACCGCTTCCAGATCGGGCGCGCCCAGGTGCCCTTCGGGGAGGGCGTCACCGGTCGCGTGGCGGCCACACGCCAGCCGCTGGTCATCCCCGACGTGCGCGCCGATACGCGCTTCCTGTGGGTGCGCGGCCTGGACCAGCGGCGCTTCATCGCCTCGATGCTGTCGGTACCCCTCTCGTGGAGCGACCAGGTCGTCGGCGTGCTCAACGTGCAGACCGAGCAGCGGCGCGATTTCGGGCCCGCCGACGTGGCCCAGCTGGGGGCCGTGGCCGACCTGCTCGCGGGCATCGTCGAGAAGGGCCGCCAACAGGCGGAGACGGAGGCCCGCGTGACCGCCCTGCAGGCCATCGACGAGGCGCGCAGCGAGCTGGTCGCGCTGGTCACGCACGAGCTGCGCACGCCGCTGGCGGTCGTGCGCGCGTACACCGACCTGCTGGCAGAGGAGCCGCCGCTCGAGGGTCGCTCGTCGCGCGACACGGCCCGCCGCGCCCAGCGGGCGGCCTGGCACGCGGCGGCCATGGAGCAGGTCGAGCGACTGGACCGGCTGGTCGATTCGATCCTCGCCTCGGTCCGCGTGGTCCCCGACCAGCCGGCCGACCTCGCCCCGGTCGACGTGGCCGCCGAGGTGACCGGCACCGTCGAGATGCTGGCTCCGCTCCTGCAGCGCCATCACCTGGACCTCGAGGGCGGGGCGCGCCTGCACGCCCTGGCCGATGCGCCCCGCCTGCGCCAGATCCTGGAGCACCTCGTCGAGAACGCCACCAAGTACGCGCCGCCGGAGACGACGGTCCACATCTCGTGGGCCCTCGTGGAGGGCGTCGTGCGCGTGGCGGTCAGCGACGAAGGGCCGGGCATCCCCGAGGCCTGGCGTGAACGCATCTTCGAGCCGTATGCCCGCCGCGACACGCACACGGCGCGCGGGTCGGGCATCGGCCTGTATGCGGCCAAGCGCCTCGCGGAGTCGATGGGGGCGCGGCTGTGGTGCGAACCGGCCCAACCGAGCGGCGCCAGCTTCGTGCTGGCGTTGCCTGCCGCGGCCGCCCTCTAGGCCCTGGGCATGACGCGACCACTGCGCATCCTGGTCGTGGACGACGATCCGGCCATGGTCGGCGCCATCACGGCCCTCGTGGGCACCGAGGGCCACCAGGTCATCACGGCCTACGACGGGCTGACGGCCGTCCGTCGTCTGCGCGAGGAGGCGCCCGACATCGTGCTGCTCGACCTGGCCATGCCCGGCCCGGACGGGTTCGCGGTGGCCAGCCAGATCCGCGCGGCGGGCCCGACGCCCATCCTGGTGGTGAGTGGCGAGAGCAGCGAGGCGGCCAAGGTCCGGGCCCTCGGCCTGGGGGCCGACGACTACCTGACCAAGCCGTTCGGGAAAGCCGAGTTGCTGGCGCGCATCGCGGCCATCATGCGTCGGGCCGCGCCCAGCGCGTACGGGCCGACGGCGGGACCGGTGCGCCTGGGCGGCCTGGAGATCGATCCGGCCCGCCATCGAGCCACGGTCGGGCCCACCCCGCTGGTCCTGACCCCGACCGAGTTCCGCCTGCTCGAGGCGCTCGCGCGCGGCGCCGGCGACCCCGTGCCCCACGAGCAGCTGGTGCGCGCCGGCTGGCCCATGGAGCGCGACCCGGACCTGCTGTGGCTCAAGCCGCACGTGGCCCGGCTGCGGGCCAAGCTGGCCGCGGCCGGTGGACCCGGGATCGAGGCCCTGCGCGGGGTCGGCTATCGCCTGCTGCTGGATCAGGCCGCGACGTAGGCGATCGGTCGGCCCGAGGCGTCATGCGCGGCGTCGGCGCAGGCGACCAGGCACCCGCGCGCGTCCCGTCCGGCCATCGGACTGAAGTGCTGCCAGGTGGTCTCGCCGGCCAGCGACGACGCCTGGAGCCGGCAACCACAGGCCGTGCACGTCACGGGGCCCTGCTGCCCATCGCGCACGCCATGGCTGAGGCGGGGGCCAGGATCGGACGGGTACATCATCGGCGGCCTCCTCGGGCATGCGAACTCGCCGGTGGGCGGGCCCGTGCATGGACGGTACTGCGGCGGGAGGCCACCGCCGGTGACCCGGTGGGTACGTCAACGTTGCCTTCCGGTTGCGATGGCCCGGGCGGGCAGACGTCCCGGGCGTCGGTTCAGTAGCGGCGGCCGCGCTGGCGCGCCAGGTCGAAGGAGGCCGTGTCGGCGATGGCCATGACGGCCATCGTGCCGGCCTGCACCGGATCGGAGACCACCAGGTCGACGTGCTCGCCGATCGAGCCGGCCATGCTGAGGGCGATGACGGGGATGCCCAGGGCGCGCAGCTCGTCCGCCGCCTGCGAGATGCGGCCACCCATCAGCGAACCGGCCAGCACCAGCAGACGGGCGCGCGGCAGGTCGGCCACCGCACGCACTGCCTCGGCGATCTGCTGCTCGCCGACCAGCGGGATGGTGTCGACGCTGATGCGCTCGCCGCGCAGGTTGTGCCGGTCAGCCTCGCTGACCGCGCCCAGCGCCACCTGCGCCACCTGGGCCCCCCCGCCGATGACGATGACGCGCTTGCCGAACACGCGGTCGAGGGCCCGCGTGACCCGCACGGCGTGCACCACGGGCACGGCCGTCAGGGCCGCCAGCAGGTCCGCCTCTGACGCGCCCTCGGTCTCCACCTCGACCTCCACGAGCGGCGGCTCGCCGCCCGCGCGACGCACCGTCGACCAGGTGCGCAGGTGGCCGCCGGCCCGGCCCACCCCGGCGGCGATGAGGCCGGGCGCGTCGGGCTGGTCCACGTGGTCCAGGCGCAGCGCGACGAACGGGGCGTGTCTCGCGGTCATGGGCGCGATGGTACGCTCCGGCCTCGAGCGGGGAACGGAGGGCGGACGACCGATGCGCATGTGGGGCGGCAGGTTCCAGGGCGCCACCGACCCACGCGTCGCCGAGTTCGGCAGCTCGGTCGACCTGGATCGCGCCCTCGCGGCCGACGACCTCGCCGGCTCCGTCGCGCACGTCCATGGCCTCCAGCGGGCCGGCCTGCTGACCGAGGCCGAGGCGGACACGCTGGTGACTGGCCTGCAAGGCCTGCGCGACGAGGTCGCC
>JBIOID010000065.1:0-8776 GCA_044449585.1 Candidatus Limnocylindrales bacterium | reverse complement strand
GCCGGGGACCGTGCGCATCGTCATGCCGCGCAACGCCGGGGCCGTCGCCATCGAGGCCCGCTAGACCGCGCTACGATCGCGCGGTGCTGATCGTCCAGAAGTTCGGCGGCTCCTCCCTCGCCGGCGCCGATCGTATCCGCCACGTGGCGCGCCGCATCGCGCGGGAGCGCGCCGGCGGGGATCGACTGGTGGTCGTCGTGAGCGCCATGGGCGATACGACCGACGACCTGCTGGCGCTGGCCGACCAGATCACGCCCGAGCCCGATCCGCGCGAGCTGGACCAGCTCCTGGCCACCGGCGAGCATATGAGCGGCACGCTCGTGGCGATGGCCCTGCACGCCCTCGGCGTGCCCGCCATCAGCCTGACCGGCCCGCAGGCGGGCATCCGTACCGATGGCCGCTACGGCCGTGCACGCATCGCCAACGTCGACCCGGCGCGCCTGCTGCGGGAGCTGGACGCGGGGCGTGTCGCCATCGTGGCCGGCTTCCAGGGCGCGACCGGTGAGGGCCACCTGGAGAGCGACGTGGCCACGCTCGGGCGGGGCGGCTCCGACACGACCGCCGTGGCCCTGGCGGCCCGCCTGGGCGCCGACCGGTGCGAGATCTTCACCGATGTGGAAGGCATCTTCACGGCCGATCCGCGGCTCGTGCCGGAAGCGCGCCTGCTGCCCGTCATCGGCTACGAGGAGATGCTCGAGCTGGCCCAGCAGGGGGCGCAGGTGATGCAGACACGCGCCGTCGAGCTGGGGTGGGTCAACGACCTGGTCATCGCCGTCCGCTCGACCTTCTCCGACCATCCCGGCACGCGCATCAAGGAGGACCTCGCGGTGGAGCAGCGCAACAAGGTACGCGGCCTGGCCACCGACCGCCATGTGGCCAAGGTGACGCTCGTCGGCGTGCCCGACCGGCCGGGCGTGGCACGGGCCGTCTTCGCGCCACTGGCCGAAGCCGGGATCAACGTCGACATGATCGTCCAGAACGTGGGCCATGCGGGCACCACCGACCTGTCCTTCACGATCGCCTCGAGTGACCTGGCGCGGGCCCGCAAGCTGCTCGAGACGGTGCGTCGGGACCTGGGCGCGGCCGAGGTCACGACCGACGCGGCGGTGGCCAAGGTCTCCATCGTGGGCGCCGGCATCCAGACCGCGCCGGGCTACGCCGCGCGCATGTTCGGTACGCTGGCCGATGCGGGCATCAACATCGAGATGATCTCGACCAGCGAGATCCGCATCACGTGCATCATCTCGGAGGCGGACCTGGAGGTAGCCGCCGGCGCGCTGCACCGGGCCTTCGCCCTGGAGCGACCCGAGGCGGTCGGGGTGGAGCCACTGGCCGGTGGCGCGGAGGCGGCAGCCGGTTGAGCACCGCGGGACCGTTCCTCTCGCGGCTGGAGCGGTTCGCGCAGGTCGAGTCGACCCAGCAGGTCGTACGTGCCTGGCTGGCCGACGGGCTGGCCGAGGTGGCCGTGGCGGTGGCCGATGTCCAGCGCGCGGGCCGCGGCCGGCAGGGCCGCCGCTGGGATGCGCCGCCCGGCGCGGGCCTGTTGCTGACGTGCGGCTTCCGGCCCCGGTCGGTCGCCCTCCAGCAGGCCTGGCGGGTGGCTGCGGCCGTCTCGCTGGCGATGGCCGACGCCGCCGAGGCGCAGGGCCTGCCCGATGGGATGGTCCGCCTCAAGTGGCCCAATGACCTGGTGGCCGACGGATCGGACGGTGAGCCGCGCAAGCTGGCAGGTGTGCTGGGCGAGGTCACATCGGGGGGCGACGGCCGCATCGAGACCTGCCTGGTCGGCATCGGTGTCAACGCCGACTGGGCAGCGGCCGATTTCCCGGTCGACCTGGCCCGCGGCATGACCAGCCTGCGCGAGCTGGCCCGACGCCCGATCGAGCGTGACGCGCTGCTCGACGACTTCCTGGCCCGCCTCGAGCCCCGCTACACAGGGCTGCTGGGCGGCGCCTTCGACAGCGCCGGCTGGTCGACCCGCCAGCGCACGACGGGCGCGCGCGTCGCCGTCGGCGAGGGCGACGCGCTGATCGAGGGCATCGGGGCGGGTGTGGAGCCGAACACGGGGGCGCTCTTGCTCGAGGTCGACGGCGTCGTCCGGCCGATCGACAGCGCGGAGGTCGTGCGCTGCCGGGTGGTGGTGCCGCACGGCCTGTAAGCCCGGGCCCCGGGACGCCGGCTACCGCAGACTCTCGAGGATCGCGAGTGCCGCCTTGCCCGGGGTGGATGTCGGATCGATCGGAGCAGGATGGAAGGTGCCGGGGATCCACCGCACGGGGACATGACAGACGGCTGCCAGGGCGCGGGCGGTGTACGGGTAGACCTCGTCGTCGTTGGTCAAGCTGATGATCGTGAGCGGCACGGGAAGGGGACCGAGCCGAAGCACGTCGTAGGCCGGGTCCGCATACGCGGCCCCCAGCAGCCCCTTGAGCAACGGCCCGACCCGCGCATCCCGTAACTCGTAGGCCCCCTCGATGCCCACCACCTCATCCACCGCGGTGGAATGGGCGGCGAGCACGGCGAGGTACCCACCCATCGAGAAGCCCACGAGCACGACCCGCGGCGCGAGCGTGCGGGCCACGGCAATACCGGCCCGGATGTCGCCCAGGGCGAGCGTGATGCCGACCGGATGCCAGGCGATCGAGATGGATGCGCTCCGGTCAGCTGCCAGGCGCCAGGCGAGCGGATCCATGTTCGCCGCTGGCGCGGCGTGTCCGTGCAGGAGCACGTAGGCCGTCCCGGCCGGCTGCGCGGGGATCAAGACGCGACCCTGCACGCCGGTCGACAGCGTGATGACGCGCAGGTGCGCCCTGGCGGCGACGGCCTGGACCGCGGCCGGCGCAGCGGGCGGCGGACTCGGGGCCGGCAGGACGGATGACGTCGCCGCCGTCGGGCCGCTGAGCAGGACCATGTTCGGGGTCGCCGAGGGGGTCGCGACCGGTGGCATCGACGTCGGCCGTGGGACGGTGAAGTCAGGCACCGGTGCGCCTGTCGGGAAGGCCCCGCAGGCGGCGCACAGCAACACGGCCAGGATCACTGATCGGCGCATCATGCGCGGCCGCCGCGCACGCAGCCCGATGACGCCGCGCCCGCCTGGTACGAAAGTCCCAAGGCGCGAGGGTACTGCTGCGGCACCGGCCCGTACCTGGCGCGCCGGGGCCGACGAGGGATCGCCATCCACGAGCTGCGGCCGGGTCCTGGTGAGCTGATCGGACGACTGGTACTGAAGGGGCTATGGCGGGCCAGACGAATGTGTCCCTACCCGGTGCGCACGGGAGCCCTGACCCTTCGGTGAGTGACCACACCCAGCGGCCCTGTCACAGGGGCACCGGTGGCAACCTCGTCAGACGACGGTTTTCGGCCCGACATCGAGGGCCTGCGCGGCGTCGCGGTCGGCGTCGTGGTGCTCTATCACGCGGCGCTGCTCGGGGTCGTCGGCGGCTTTATCGGCGTCGACGTCTTCTTCGTCATCTCGGGGTTCTTGATCACGGGGCTGCTGCTGCGCGAGGCAGAACGCCGTGGCGGCATCAGCTTCCGCCACTTCTACGCGCGCCGGATCCGTCGCCTGGCACCCGCCGGGGCGCTGGTGCTGATCCTCACGCTGGTCGCGACGGCGCTCCTGGTCGATCCGCTCGACCGCCCCGACATGCTGCTCGACGGCGCTGCCTCCGCGCTCTCGATCGGCAACCTGCGCTTCGCCGCCGCCGCGTCCGACTACTTCAGCGCCGTCTCCACCCCGTCGCCGTTCCTGCACTTCTGGTCGCTGGCCGTCGAGGAGCAGTTCTACCTCGTATGGCCGGCGCTGCTGGTCGCCGCGGTCGTGCTCGCCCGCGGACGGCACGTGCGGGTCGCCATCGGTCTGGTGCTGGCGTCGGTGTTCGTCACCTCGTTCGCGGCCAACGTCTGGATCACCGACGCCTCGGTCAACTGGGCGTTCTATTCGCTGCCCACACGCGCCTGGGAGCTGGCGGCCGGCGGCCTCGTGGCGGTGGCGGGTACCGGCCCGCGGCGCCTGCCGTCATGGGCCCTCATCGCCGCCGGCACCGCCGGCCTGGCGGCCATCATCGCGTCGGCCTTCCTGCTCGACGGGAGCGTGCCCTACCCCGGGGTCGCGGCGCTGGTCCCGACGCTGGGGGCGGTCGGTGTCCTGCTCGCCGCCGGACGGGGCCCGACACGAGTCCTGACGCTCGCGCCGATGCGCTTCCTTGGCCGGATCAGCTACTCGCTCTACCTGTGGCACTGGCCGTTGCTCGCGCTGCCGGCCATCGCGCTGGGTGCCGCGCTGGACCCCAGTCAGGCGGCCGGCCTGATCTGCTGCGCGGTCGTCGCCGCGTACCTGTCGTGGCGGTTCGTCGAGATGCCGTTCCGGCGCGGCTTCGGTGGCCGGCCGACATGGCAACCCGGTCGCGTGCTCGCTGGCGGCCTGGCCGCCCTCATGGTCATCGCTCTTGCGGCCGGTGGCCTCGCCTGGCAGGCCGACCAGTCGCTGGGCGTGGCCGCCGGCCCCCCGGATGGCCTTGACAGCAGCCTGATCGCGGCTCCGCTCCTGCCGGGTCCCTCGGGCTTGCTCGAGACGGCCCCGATGGCGCCCGATCTGCCCGGTGGGTCGACACCGCCCGGGCCTGCCACACTCCTGCCCACGACCCCGAGCGCCTCCGGTACGGCGGGCGGATCGACGCCGTCCAGCCCGGGCAGTCCGACCCGCATCGAACCGGTGAGCAACGGGCTGCCGGCAGGCCTGCATCCGACGCCGGCCGGCGCGCGGGCCGACACGACCGAGGCCCTCCTGCGGGCCGACGGCTGCATGGGCCTCGATGCGACCTCCGTTCCGCCCGACTGCGTCTACGGCGATGCGCAGGGCTCGTTCACCGTGGCGCTGGTGGGCGATTCGCACGCCGCCCAGTGGTTCACCGCCCTCGACGCCATCGCAAGGAGTCGGGGCTGGCGCCTGGAGACGTTCACCAAGGTGCGCTGCCCGTTCATGGACGATCGCATCCAGAACGTCGCCCTGAAGCGCGAGTACACCGAATGCGAGGCGTGGGATCGGGCGGTCGTGGCCGACCTGGTGGCCCACCCGCCCGATCTCACCCTCATCTCGTTCGATCGCGACTGGGTCGCCCCGATCGACCCCGCCGAGGCGACCGTGCCCGGCGAGGCGGCTTCCGAGGCACGGCTCGTGGCCAAGCTCCCCGGGCGCGTCGGGCTCATCGTGGACACGCCCATCTCGAACCAGGATGTGCCCGTGTGCCTGGCCTCCCACACCCGGGACATCCGGCCATGCGCCTTCTCGCGGGCGATCGGGGATGGCAACGCCATCGGACAACGAGAAGCGGCCGTCGCCGCATCGACCGGTGCGGGCCTGATCGACCTGAACGCGCTGGTCTGCCCCGGCGATCCGTGTCAGCCGATCATCGACGACATCCTGATCTTCCGCGACAACTCCCATTTCACGGCCACCTTCTCCCTGGCGTTGGCGCCCGCCCTGGCGCGAGCCATCGACGCGGTGTCGACCGGCGGGCCGTGAGCCTGACGGTGGTCGCGCCCGGGGGGACACCCGGTGCGTGCGTCGGCTGGTGACCGGTGAACGTGGTGCCGCACGGCCTGTAACGGCTAGACTGCGGCGGTGTTCAGGAGAGCAGGGGAACGAGCGGTCGAGCGCCTCGTGCCCTTCGACGTGGACCGGCCCGCCGTCGAGGCGGCGCGCCGCGACCCGTGCCGGTTCGAGCCGCTCTATCGCAAGTACGTGGGTCAGGTGTACAGCTTCGCGACCTATGAGCTCCACGACCGTCATGCCGCGGAGGACGTGACCGAGCAGGTCTTCCTGCGGGCGTTGCATGCTCTGCCCCAGTTCGACGAGCGCGGCGTCGGCGCCGCGAGCACCTTCCGCGTATGGCTCTTCCAGATCGCCCGTCACGCCCTGAGCAATGAACGGCGACGACGGGCCCGTCACCCCGAGGCGCCCCTGGACGCGGTCCTCGAGATGGCCGCCGCGGACGCCGACCCGGCCGCGCAGGTGGTCGAGCGGGACGCCGTGCGACGCGCCTGGCGGGCCATCGAGCACCTGCCCCACGAGCGGCGGCGCGCCATCACGCTGCGCTTCGTGGAGGAGATGACCACCAGCGAGATCGCCGGCGCCATGGGGCGCTCGGAGGGTGCCGTGCGCGTGCTGATCCACCGCGCGCTGCGCTCGGTCGCTGACGAGCTGGGGCGTGATTGACGAGACGAGCCGGCTGGACGCCTACGTGGAAGGTGTGCTGGCCGGTCGTCGCGCGGGGCCACAGGCGCTGATCAGCGGCGAGGGTCTCGATCCGGCCGCCCGACAGGCGGCCGATCTCCTGGCGCGCACGCTCGTGCGTTTCCACCCCTCGTTCCGGTTCGAGGAAGCGCTGGCCGGTCGCCTGCGCGCGGAGGCGGCGGCCATGCGCGGCGGGTCCGCCCCGTCGTCGGCGTCAGACGCCGGGCGGGTCGTCCCCTTCCCGCTGGCCATCGGCGAGCCGACCGCGGGCCATGCGCGCGGCCTGCTCGTCGGCGGGGCCATCGCGTCGGGCCTGTCGCTGGCCGGCGCGGCGTTCCTCGCCTGGCGCCGCGGCCACCGGGTGGCGTCGTGATGGGGGCTCCACCATGCCGCTGAAGCTGCCCTTCCGCACGCGCGGCCAGGACTACCCGTCCGACCTCTGGACGCGCTGCCCCGACTGCGAGGAGATGGTCTACAACAAGCAGCTCGACAAGAACCTGCGGGTCTGCCCCAACTGCGGGCACCATTTCCGCCTCAGCGCACAGGGCCGCCTGGCGCAGCTGCTCGACGCCGGCTCGTTCAGCGAGCGCGACGCGGGCCTCGTGTCGGTCGACCCACTCGGCTTCGTCGACCAGAAGCCCTATCCGGAACGGGTCGCGGCGGCGACGGCCGCGACCGGCCTCCGCGATGCGGCGATCTGGGGCACCGGCGTGGTCGCCCAGCATCGCCTCGTGGTGTGCGTCATGGACTTCGCCTTCATGGGTGGGTCGATGGGCTCGGTCGTGGGCGAGAAGGTGACCCGCGCCGCCGAGGCCGCCCTGGCCGACCGCCTGCCCCTCGTCGTCATCTCCGCGTCGGGCGGCGCGCGCATGCAGGAGGGGACGCTGGCGCTGATGCAGCTGGCCAAGACGGTCGGCGCCCTCGGCCGGCTGAGCGCCGCCGGCGTGCCCTTCATCAGCATCATGACCGACCCCACGACGGGCGGCGTCTTCGCCTCGTTCGCGGTCCTCGGCGACGTCAACCTGGCGGAACCGAACGCGCTCATCGGCTTCGCTGGGTCGCGGGTCGCCGCGGGCACCATCGCCGAGTCGCTGCCGCCGGGGTTCCAGCGGGCCGAGTTCCTGTTCACGCACGGCTTCGTGGACCTGGTCGTGCCGCGCCAGCAGCTGCGCGACCGGTTGGCGCTCCTGCTGGGTTATCTGGAAGCGGCGCCGCTGGGAGCCGAAGGGGCCCCCAACGGCAACGCCACCAACGGTCTCTTCCCACGCGGCCTGCTGGAGACGCTGGCCGGGGAGCCCGACCGTGGCTGAGGCGCGACCGACCCCCTCGACCACCGTGGCCGACCAGGAGCGGGCCCAGGTCTGGGAGCGCGTCCGGGCGGCGCGCAACATCAAGCGGCCGCACGCCCTCGAGCTGCTCGGCGCGATGGCCACGGATGTCATCGAGCTGCACGGCGACCGGTACTTCGGCGACGACGGCGCGATCGTGGCCGGCCTGGCCCGCCTCGGTGGCCGACCGATCGTCTTCGTCGGTCAGCAGAAGGGCGCTGACACCGAGGAGAACATCCAGCGCAACTTCGGGAGCGCCCATCCGGAGGGCTTCCGCAAGGCGATGCGCCTCTTCCGCCTGGCGGAGAAGCTGCACCTGCCGGTGGTGACCCTGGTCGACACGGCGGGCGCCCATCCCGGCGCCGCGTCCGAGGAGCGCGGCATCGCCGAGGCCATCGCCCGCTCCATCCTGACCATGCTCGGGCTGCGCACGCCGATCGTCGTGATCATCATCGGCGAAGGCGGGTCGGGCGGTGCGCTGGCGGTCGCCGCTGGCGACGTCGTGCTCGCCCTGGAGAACGCCGTCTACAGCGTCATCAGCCCGGAGGGGTGCGCCAGCATCCTCTGGCGCAGTGCCGACGCTGCCCCGCAGGCCGCTGCCGCCATGCGCATGACGGCCGGCGAACAGGTCCGGCTGGGCGTCGTCGACCGTGTCGTGGCCGAGCCGCCGGGAGGGGCGCAGGACGACCTGGCGCGGACAGCGGCGCAGCTGCGGGAAGCCATCCTGGCCGAGCTGGACCGCCTGGTGGCTCTGAGCCTCGAGCAGCTTATCGAGGCCCGCTACCAGCGGTACCGCCAGATGGGCGCCTTCGCCACGGTGGAGACCGCCCCGGAGGTGCGCGTCGAGCGGCCCGGCCTGACGGAACGGTTGCGCACCATCCTGGACCTCGGACGGCATACCCTTGCAGGGTCCGACCCCGCCGCCGACCCGGCGCCCGACGAGGACACCCTGGACGCGCCGCTGCGGGAGGAGCTCTAGATGGCCGAACGAGCGCCCCGGCGCACGACCGCTCCGGCCGCGAGCGCGGATGGCGACGTCGCCGCCATGGCCCGTCTGGCCGACGATCTGCTGCCGGCCCTGGTGGCTCGTCTGGAGGCGAGCAGCCTGGGGGAGCTGGAGATCCGGCGCGGTGGCTGGCACATCCGTCTCCGCCGCGGGGAGGTCCCGCCCGCCGCCCCCACCGCGTCGCCGGCGCCACGGGCGGTGGTTGCG
>JBIOID010000064.1:0-8840 GCA_044449585.1 Candidatus Limnocylindrales bacterium | reverse complement strand
GCGACGACCAGGACGTGTGGGCGCTGCGCAGCCACGCCCGCGCTGCGGCCGCCCAGACGACCGGCCGCTTCCACGACGAGATCGTGCCGGTCGCGGCGCGCCAGACGCAGGTGGCGGCGGGCCGGCCCACCGTCGTGACGCGTCCGTTCGAGGCCGTCGAGGGCATCCGTTTCGACACCGACGCGGCCGCCCTTGGCAAGCTCAAGCCCGTCTTCGACCCGACCGGGACGGTCACCGCCGGCAACAGCTCGCAGACGAGCGACGGCGCCGCGGCGCTCGTCGTCATGACCGGTGAACGCGCCGCCGCCCTGGGTCTGCGGCCGCTGGGCCGCCTCGTGTCATTCGCCACGGCCGGGGTGGCGCCGGAGATCATGGGCATGGGTCCGATCGAGGCCGTGCCGAAGGCCCTGGCCAAGGCCGGCCTGACGCTCGCCGACATCGACCTCATCGAACTCAATGAGGCCTTCGCCGCCCAGGTCGTCGCCGTCGTGCGCCGCCTGGGCCTGGACGAGGGCCGCACCAACGTCAACGGCGGCGCCATCGCGCTGGGCCATCCGCTCGGGGCGACCGGGGCCAAGTTGAGCGTCCAGATCCTCGCGGAGCTGGGCCGGCGCGAGGCGCGCTTCGGCCTGGTGACGATGTGTGTCGGCGGCGGCCAGGGGGCCGCCGGGATCATCGAATGGCTGGGCGGGCGGCAACCCGCCCGAGATCGTCAGGAGCTATCGGGACTGGAGGCAGCGGCATGACCACGGCGCTCAAGGCTCCGCCCGCCGGCGGGGCGTTCCTGCTCGGCCCGACCGACCCATCCGACGTCTTCACGCCCGAGCGTTTCACGCCCGAGCACCTGGCCACGCGGGCCGCCATCGGGACCTTCGTGGCCCGTGAGGTGGCCCCACGGGCCGAGAGGATCGCGGCCAAGGACTACGCCGCGCACCGCGAGCTGCTGGCGATCCTGGGCCGCGACGGCTATCTCGGCATCGACGTGCCCGAGGCGTACGGCGGCCTTGGTCTGGACCATGTGACCTCGATCGTGGTGACCGACGCGCTATCGGCGGCCGAGGACTTCTCCGTGACCTACTCGGCGCACAGCGGGATCGGGACGCTGCCCACCGTGTTCTTCGGCACGGAGGAGCAGAAGCGGCGCTACCTGCCCGGCCTGGCGGCTGGCACGCTGGTCGCCGCCTACTGCCTGACCGAACCCGGCACCGGTTCCGACGCGCAGGCCATCAAGACGCGCGCCACGCGCCTGCCGGGCGGCTCCTTCCGGCTCGACGGCGCCAAGCAGTTCATCACCAACGCCGGCTTCGCCGACCTCTTCACGGTGTACGCGCAGGTGGAGGGGGAGGGCATCGCCGCCTTCCTGGTCGAGCGCACGGCGGCCGGGCTCTCGCTGGGCGCCGAAGAGCACAAGATGGGCCTCCACGGCACCTCGACGCGACCGGTCCTCTTCGACGGCGTGGTCGTCGGCCCGGAGGCGCTGCTGGGCGAGATCGGCGAGGGCCACAAGATCGCCTTCAACGTCCTCAACGTGGGCCGTTTCAAGCTCGCCGCCGGCGCGGTGGGCGGGATGCGCCCCCAGATCAAGATCGGGCTCGACTACGCGCAGGGCCGCGTCGCATTCGGGCGCCCGATCGTCGAGTTCCCGCTGGTCGCCGGGAAGCTCGTGGGCATGGCCGTCCGGACGTATGCGGTCGAGGCCCTGGTCTACCGCCTGGCCGGCATGCTCGATGCGCGGCTCCACCAGGTGACCGCCGACGCGTCCAGCGAAGCCGCCCGGGCGGCCCTGGAGGAGTACGCGGTCGAGTGCTCGATCGCCAAGGTCCTGGCCAGCGAGGAGGTGGACTGGGTCGTCGACGAGCTGGTCCAGCTGCACGGCGGCTACGGCTACATCGAGGACTACCCGGCGGCCAAGGCCTATCGCGATGCGCGTATCAACCGCATCTGGGAAGGCACGAACGAGATCAACCGCCTGCTCATCCCGGGTACGCTCCTGCGGCGGGCGATGAAGGGCCGGCTCGACCTGCTCGGGGCGGCCCGGCGGGCGCAGGAGGCGCTGCTCGCTCCGTCCGCGGAGGCGGAGACGGGCGCTGGGCCGCTGGCCGCGGAGGCGACGCAGGTCGACGCAGCCCGCCAGGTGACGCTGCTGATCGCGGGGGCGGCGGTGCAGCGTTTCGGGGCGGCCATCGAGGATCAGCAGGAGGTGCTGGCTGCGCTGGCCGACCTGGTGATCCAGACATGGGCGATGGACAGTGCCGTGGCGCGCGCCCGTCAGGCCGCCCAGGCCGGAGGGCTGGCGGCGGCGACGCATGCCGATCTCGCCCAGCTGGCCGTGGCCGAGCGGCTCGCCCAGGTGGAGGGCATCGCGCAGGCCATCGCCCCGTCCGTGGCGGAGGGCGACGACGCCCGCCTGCTCCAGGCGGGCGTCCGGCGCCTCCTGCGTGCCGCGCCGCTCGATCGGGTCGCTCTCAGCCGTCGTGTCGCCGCGCGCATCGTGACCGCCGGCGGCTACCCCGTCTGACACGCGGGCGGCGGCCGTTTGGCGGCGGGTGCGCCTCCTCGCCCGCCCATCGTGCCGGAAGCCGGGGTCGCGGGACCCATCACCGGTGCAGGATCTGGCCGAGCCCCAGCGCTCGTGCCCGGGCCACGATGGCGGCCCCGAAGATGACATCGGCGAGGCCGACGCCCAGGTGCGTGGCGAGCACCTGTCCGGCCGGACGCGGCGTGGCCGCCAGGAGCGCCTCGCCCAGGGTCATCCCGGGATCGGGGTAGTCGGCGAACGAACCCGCCGCGCGGGTGGCCAGGAACTGGGGGCGGTCGTCGACCAGGAACAGAGCGGCGTTGCGGGCCACGCTGGCGGCACAGCAGCTGTCGTAGTCGACGGCCACGACGAGTGCCTGCGGGCGGAACCAGTCGCTCGTCATCGTCTGGCGGGGCGTCCCGAACGAGACCGCCGTGATCACCACGTCCGCCTCGGCCACGGTCGCCTCCGCCGATGGGCCGATGTCGGCCGCCGCGATGCCCGGCGTCGCCGCGGCGGCCAGGGCCAGGGCCGCGGCGCGATCCGCGTGGCGGTCGAACACGGTCACCCGGACACCGGGCAGCAAGGCGCCCAGCACGGGCAGATGGCTGCGCCCCTGTACGCCGGCGCCGATGAGCGCCGCCCGCGGCGGCCCTCCGCGGCTCGGCGCCCACCCGCGGATGGCGAGCCCGCTCACCGCGGCCGTGCGCTGGGCCGTGATCGGTCCGCCGTCGAGGAGGGCCACCGGGACGCCGGTCGCGGCGTCGTTGAGGACGACGGTGGCGTGGATCGCCGGCAGGCCCGCGCCGCCGTTGGCCGGGTAGCCGGCCACCCACTTGAGGCCCAGCAGGTCGCCGCTCCCATCGGGGTCGTCGCGCGTCCCCAGCCAGGCCGGCATGGCGTGGGCGAAGCTGCCCGGCGGCCGGGGGTGGACGCCGAGCTTGGGCGGGAGCTGGGCGTCGGCGATCAGGGCGGTCATGGTCGCCTCGGCCAGCCGCAGGCGCTCGGCCAGCGGCGGCATCGCGGCCTCCACCGCGGCAGCGTCCAGGTACAGCAGGGGCGGCGGCGTCGGGGGCGCGGCCATGCCCGCATCGTACGTCCTCGCTACGATGCCCCGGTGACGTCCGCGGAGCAGGCCACCAGCCTGGCCAACCTGAAGCTCGAACGAGACGCGATCCAGCTGTACGACGCCCTGGCGCGCCTGGAGCGCGACCCACGGCGGGCGAACGCCTTCCGCACCATCGCGGGCAACGAGCGCCGCCACGCCGACATCTGGGCCGGACGCCTCCAGGCGGCCGGGGTGGCGGTGCCTCCGCCCGATGGCCCGCCCCGCCTGCGCATCCGCTTCATCCTGATGGTTGCACGACTGTTCGGGACGTCTGCCGTGACCGAGCTGGTGCGCTCGCTGGAGGGCGACGAGGAGGCGGCCTACCTCGACCAGGACAACCCCGACGTGGCCTCCATCGTGGCCGACGAGCGCGAGCACGCGGAGATCTGGAAGCGCCTGCGAGACGGCGCCGCGGAACCCGTGGGACCCGCACCGGCGGCGGCCGGGCCCGCGGCTGCAGCGGCCACGGCCGTCGAGGCGACGTCGACGTCGGCCACGGCGACCTCGGCCGGGGTCACGGAGGTCGTCGACGAGGCGTGGCACCACGCCGGGCGCAGCGGCACGTTGCGGGCGGGCATCTTCGGCATCAGCGACGGGCTGGTCAGCAACCTGTCGCTGGTGATGGGCGTCGTCGGCGCGAGCGCCGATCGCCAGGTGGTCGTGCTGGCCGGGATCGCGGGCTTGCTGGCGGGCTCCTTCTCGATGGCGGCGGGCGAGTGGATCAGCATGCAGAGCCAGCGCGAGCTGTTCGAGCGGCAGCTCCAGCTCGAGCGCGAGGAACTCAAGGTGATGCCCGAGGTGGAGGAGGCCGAGCTCGCTGCGCTCTATCGCCGCAAGGGCATCCCGGAGGTCGATGCGCAGCGCCTCGCCCATCGCCTGATGGAGGATCCGGAGGTCGCGCTCGACACCAAGGCGCGCGAGGAACTGGGGCTCGATCCCGATCAGCTCGGTTCGCCGTGGGGCGCCGCGACCAGCTCCTGCATCGCCTTTGCTGTCGGGGCGTTCGTGCCGCTCCTGCCGTTCCTGCTGACCAGCGGCATGCCGGCCTTCGTGCTGGCCGTCGTGCTCTCGGCCGTCGCTCTGTTCCTCGTCGGTGCCGGTGTGAGCCTCCTGACCGGGCGTTCCGTCCTCTATAGCGGCGGCCGCCAGGTGGCCATCGGGGCGCTCGCGGCGACGGTCACGTTCGCCGTCGGACACGTCATCGGCGTGGCCGTTTCGTGAGGCGCGGAAACCGTCGGGCCCCGTCCAGCGTAGTCAACTGGCGATGACCTTCTCGGGACGCACGGACGCCGAGCTCATGGCCGCCCTCGTGGGCGGCGATGAGGACGCGCTCGGCGCCCTGTATGACCGCCACGCGGACGCGGTCTTCCGGGTGGCCTTCCGGCTGCTCGGCGACCGAGTCCAGGCGGAGGATGTGCTGCAGGAGACGATGCTGGCGCTCTGGAACCGTGCCGAGACCTATGACTCGTCGGTCGCCTCGTTGGCGGCCTGGCTGCTGACGATCGCCCGCAATCGGGCGGTCGACCGACTGCGCGCCCGGGCCCGGCGCCCCGCCAGCATGCCGATGAGCATCGCTCTCGGGCCCGAACCGGACGACACGGCCCTCGATCGACTCGTGGGCAGCGGCGCGCTGGTCGGCGCGGCCACGTCGCGACCCGATCCCGCCGCGGCCGCGGAGGCCACGTGGCTGGCCGGGGCCGTGCGCGATGCGCTGGCCGCGATGCCTGATCCGGAGCGGCAGGCCCTCGAGCTGGCCTACTACCACGACCTCAGCCAGAGCGAGATCGCGGCGCGCCTGGGGTGGCCGCTGGGCACCGTCAAGACGCGCACCCGGCGCGCACTCGCGCGCCTGCGCGTGACGCTGGCCGAGGTGCTCGGACCGGATGCTGGCCTCCGCATCGTGCCGTCCATGAGCACCGTCGAGGCGTATGGCGCGTTCACAGGGCGAGGCCCCGATGGATCATCCTGAGGTCCGCCAGCGGATGGCCGATGCCCTGGCCGCCGGCCTGCTCCCGTCCCTCCTCGAGGCCGATCCGGCCACCCTCGGAGACACGAGCCACGATGAGACGACCGCGCTGCGTGCGCACCTGGCCGATTGTGCCGCCTGTCGGAGCGAAGCCGGTGCCCTCGTGACCACGGGCGCGTTGCTGGCCGTCGCCGCGCCGGACGACGTGGCCGCGCCGGTCGCTGCTCGCGAGCGCATCCTGAGGTCGGTGCGCGAGATGGGCATGGTGCGCCCCACGAGCATACCGGCCGAGCCGGCCGCCCCGCGCCGCTCCTGGTTCCCGCGCTGGCGTCTCGCGCCGGTCCTGGCGGCCGCGGCGCTCAGCGTGATCCTCGTCGGCGGGGTGCTCGTCGTGGCCGACCTTGGCCGGCAGCGTGACAGTGCCCGGGCCGATGTGACCGCCCTGGCCGACCTGACCACCGCCAGCGGGCATATCCTGGCTCGCCCGGACCACGCCCAGATCTCCCTGGCGACAGCCAGCGGGACACCGGCCGGGATGGTCGTCTTCAGTCCCTCGTCCGGCCAGCTCGCGGTCTGGAGCCACTCGCTGAACGCCGCGCAGGCCGGCGCGCGCTACGACTGCTATCTCGAGCGCGATGGGCGGTTGACGGTCATCGGTTGGATGGAGCAGGCCGGCGACGTCGCCTACTGGGTCGGCCAGGTGCCGTCGGGCGTGACGCTCGGCCAGGCCGGCGATCGCTTCATCGTGCAGGCCGATCACCCGGGTGCCAGCCCGGTCCTCAGCGGGACCTTCTGATCGCGGGGTAGCATCGGCCACACGATGGCCCGCTCCGGCAACGACGTGCCCGCCGCCGACGTGACCGGCATGTTCGACACGATCGCGCCGGTCTACGATCGGCTCAACACGCTCATGACCGCCGGCGCGGATGAGCGCTGGCGACGCCTTGCGGCCGAGGCAGCCGGTCTCGAACCCGGCGACGCCGCCCTGGACGTGGCGTGCGGCACGGGCCGGCTTGCGATCCGCCTGGCGCGGGCGGTGGGCCCCTTCGGGCGGGTCGAGGCGGTCGATCTCTCGCCCGTCATGGTCAGCCGGGCGGCGGCCGCCCACCGCGATCATGTGCAGCTGCATTTCGCTCTCGCCGATGCGCTCGCCCTGCCGTTCCCGCCGGGCATGTTCGACGCCGCCACGATCGCCTTCGGACTGCGCAACCTGGCCGATTTCCGGGCGGGCCTGGCCGAGATGGCGCGCGTCGTGCGGCCCGGTGGCCGCGTCGTCTGCCTGGAGCTCTCGTGGCCGCCGTCGCGCGTCGTGGCCGGCGCCTATCGCGCCACGTTCCGGCGCAGCGCGCCCCTGTTGGCGGCCCTGGTCGGTGGTCCCGTCGAGGCCTACCGCTACCTGCCCGCGTCGCTCGAGGGGTTCCCCGACGCGGACGCGGTGGGGGCCACGATGCGCTCAGCCGGCCTGGCCGATGTGCGCTTCCGCCGGCTGGCCCTGGGCGCCGTCGCCCTGCACGTCGGCCGCGTGCCCGCCTGAGGCATCGTCGGCGTCCGGCGCGGTCGGCAACGGTTCGTCGGGGGTGAGGAGCGGTGCCGCCCCCAGCAGATAGCGCCGGTGCAGGTCCAGGACCTGCTCGATCAGGTCAGCCGGCGCCTCGCCGCCCCAGCTGGCGATCGTGCGGCTGATCCAGGCCGCCTCGTTGGCGCGCTCGTCGGCAGCGATGTCGTCGTCCGCCCGTTGCACCCGGCCGGTCACCAGCCAGTAGCCGGCGATGCCCAGCGCCAGCCCGACGAAGAACAGCCACCAGCCCCAGGGATCGCCCACCGCCCGAGTATAGGTGCGGCCCCCGCCGCCGTCCGAAGGGCCGATATCCGTGCGAGATCCGGGGTCAGCTTGATGCCCTGGCCATTTGCTTCGCTTCATCGGTTTGGATGCGCTCGCATGGTCTGGTTGGGCTGCGGTCCATCTCCACCCGCAGGCCTGTTAACGGGACCCTCGGCCCCCACGAGCATGACCAACGGCTCTACGACATCTCAGCGTTCGTTGACACAGTTCTCCTTGAGATGACTCTCCAGCCACGCGAGCTCCGCATGTTGCCCGAGCTCCGCCTCGACCTGGCCAGGCCCGACGTCGACGCTGCGGTCGCGGCCGCGGCGCTGGTGGGCGATCAGGCCCGCGCCGCCATCCTCGTCCTGCTGCGCGACGGTCCGCACTGCGTCTGCGAGATGGCGGCCGCCCTCGGGGAACGCCAGAACAACGTCTCGATGCACCTGGCGCGCCTCCGGGAAGCCGGTCTGGTGCGGGCCAGCCGCCACAACGCCGATTCCCGGCGGTTCTACTACGAGCGTGATGACGAGGCCTGCCGCCGCGCCTCCGCGGCGATCAGCGCGGTGCTACGGTGACGGCGCTCGTCCTGCCGCGTACCGCGCGCCCGTTCTGGCTCGGCGTCGGAGCCGCCGTCGTCGGCTGGACCATCGCCTGGTTCGCCGCCGCCCCGCTCGCGGCCTGGCTGGCCTTCGAGGTGCTGGGCCTGGAGGCGGGCAGCCACCTCGGTGAGGCCATCGCGTTCTTCCTCTATGACGTGCCCAAGGTGCTCCTGCTCCTGCTCGGGATCGTCACGGTGGTCACGCTGATCCGCGGCTTCTTCCCGCCCGAGAAGGTCCGTGGCGCGCTCGTCGGGCGCGGCGAGTTCGTGGGCAGCGTGGGTGCAGCCGGCCTCGGGGTCGTCACGCCCTTCTGCTCGTGCTCGGCGGTGCCGCTCTTCATCGGTTTCGTCGAGGCTGGCGTGCCCCTCGGTGTGACGTTCGCGTTCCTCATCAGCAGTCCGATGGTGAACGAGGTGGCCCTCGTGCTCCTCTGGGGCCTCTTCGGGCCGGGCATCGCTGCCGTGTATATGGCGGCTGGACTCACGGTGGCGATCGTCGGGGGCGTCGCCATCGGGAAGCTGCACATGGAGCGCTACGTCGAGGACTACGTGTGGGCGCTGCAGGGGACCCCTGGTGCGTCGATCGAGGTGACGCTCACCGCCGAGGATCGGGTCCGCGACGCCTGGACGTACACGAAGGATCTCGTGCGTCGCATCTTCCCCTACATCCTGGTCGGGATCGGCATCGGCGCCTTCATCCACGGGTACGTGCCGACCGAGCTCGTGGTCGCGATCGGCGGCCCGGGCAACCCGCTCGCGGTGCCGCTCGTCGTGCTCATCGCGATCCCGCTCTATTCGAACGCCGCGGGCACCATCCCGATCGTC